>JAZUJY010000051.1:0-4432 GCA_045643005.1 Oscillospiraceae bacterium
TCATTGTAAAGTGGCTTTCGCGGCATAAACGCTGGCATATTAATACAGAAAAAGCAGAATTAGCAAACTGCATACTAACTCTGCTCTTCTAAAAAAATTTGAATAAATTAAAAAACTTACACACTTTACTTGACAAACCCACGTTTTTTTCACGTAATTTCAGATCCCTTTAACGAGTTGCCTTTTTACATGGCGACTTTTTCTTTTTTTAGGGAGTTTTTAGAGGTGACCTAAAAATATCAGGTATTAAAAGTTAATTTTCATTTGTTACTTCAAAGAGAAATAGCTTTTCGTGTAGGATAAAGTGAGATAATCAATTGAGGAGTGCCTTTTTTAAATTTTTCTTCAGTAATATGTGTTTTGTTTATGGTAAAGGGAATAATAAAGTCTTTATCAGTTCCTTCCCTAAGAGAAATAGAAAGATATTTAAAATCATTCACATATGGATATGCATCTCTATTGCATAAATTCATATAAGCACCATTTGTTATCATATATTCACCGAAATTAATTCCTGCATTTTCGCCTAACTTATTTGAGATGTTTTTTATATTGACCTTAACGAGAAATACATAATCTTCATTAAGAAATGCATCTTTATTTGCAACATTATATTTATCATAAAAGTCGTTTATGTTCATCATTTCAGTATTTGTTACGGTTATTGAATATCCATTCATTTTTTCACTATCGTTATTAAAGAAATCATTTTCTATAGCAACTTCTTCAAATTTATCGTAGTACTTATTTATAGGATATCTAACTTGAGAATTAACGCAGTATACTCTTATGCCAAATGCTGCAATCAAGGTCATAGCTATTAACATTTTAATTATTCTTTTTTTCATGCTTTATTCTCCACAATATTATCAGTCAACTTGTTTTTCAGATTTTGATCTCTTTATTATAGTTATAAAAAGAGAAATTGCAAACATAATAAACAATTCAATAAATAAAGTTTTATAGTTACGCAATGCTACATCAGCAACATTCATGTAAGAAATTGGAGAAAAAAATTCATATCCAATATGGATTTTATCATTGAAGTAATAAGTAATAAAAAGTAATAATACAGGCGAAGTAACAGCAACAGCTTCATGTTTTATTATCAAAGAAAAAGCATATCCAATACAGCCTAATAAACCACAGAATGTAAAAAAAATTAGAATATATAGTATTTCATATATTATTGGAGATGAATAAAATAATTCGCCTAATAAACTGGAAGAAAATTCTCTGTAATAAATATCATAAACCGGATCAGGAGTTACTGCCGGTATAAACAATAATGAACACAACAAATTAATTAATAGTGGGATAGCTGCAATTAGTCCAGATGAAATAAAAACAGCTATGTATTTATGAACTCTATAATTTCTATCGTCATTAAATGATTGATTATTTTTTTTAGCTTTTCGCCTTTCTGCACAATATGACCATGCAAAAGGTATTGCAGCTAAAAACAATACAACCTTAAAAAATATACTACATGATTTTATTCCTTCTAATTTTGAACCGCCAAGCCACATAGTATACGCACTGATTGTAGGAGAAAGTGTATTTTGTGATAGTACTTCATTAAAATTTACATATTTACGATATCCAAAATAAGAACGCATCTCATCAAATGTATAAATTAACGAGATGATTATTCCCAACGCACATATAATAATAAAATATGCATTAAATATAGATTTTTTGATTTCACTTTTTAAATTACTCATTTTAACGCCCTTTTTTAAATAATAAAAATAAAATATTAACTTTTTATAGAAAAAGTTGCACTAAATTTAAATGCTTCCTATGGAAAATTGTTTTTGCAAAGTTTTCAATATAATTTTTTAGTTTGCATTATAATAGGTTCTGTTTTCTGCTGCTGTAGTATCAGCAGCACATTCTCCACGAGCTGTTCCTATTGTAGGATAACTTCTAATCATAAATCTTACGCCATTATAGCCATTTTCATAAACATACTGACGAATAAGACGTGTCATTCCTGATTCAAAATAAAGGGAAGTAGTAGTTAATGAATAGTATCCTCTACATGTGTTAACATTATATGTAACCCAATAAGGATCACCTTGTCTGTATCCGTATAAACTTACAGAACACGGACCGGTACTGTATTTGTAAGAACCGTTATATTGGTAATAACCTGCGTTTGAGAAATAAACAGAAGAACTGTTATCTTTTCTAAGCGATACTGTATTTGAATTAATTCGTTGACCATTTAGGTAATATGTATTATCATAGTATTGTGTATCCCACTTAGTTTTACTTGTATTAGCAGATGTAAATAAAGCTGTAGTCATTGTAGAGCAAATAATACCAGCTGATAATACAGCCGTTATTTTTTTTAAAAGATTCATTGTATTTTTTCTCCTTATAATTCAGATTAAAGGGCGTTAAAATCAATTATTTAAATTTATATCAGCTTCTTTCGCTTACTAAAACTTGTACACGATTTTGAATGTCTTCAGCAGTTTGCTGAGGTTCTTTTTGTCCATTAATCATATTAAATATTTCATCTTCTATGACATCAAAAATATCATCTTCAATGCCAATGCTGACATTCTTGGCATTATTTATCAGCTCAACAAGCTTATCATATTCTGCTTTTGAAAGGAAGCCTTCATTTACTTTGCCTCCAACTGTATCTATCATTTTTTCTTCATTTTCATGGATATACTGATCTCTGCCCATATCCTCGAAAGCTTTTTTATTTATTGGGAAGCCATAATCGTCGCTTGATGCGCTTTGGTATTGATTTTCATAAGAAACAAGCATACTTATAAATTCCCATGCACCTTTTTTCTTTTCATCAGATGAAAAAGCACTTATAGCCACCACACCTGATGTAGTATCAACAAATGTACCACTGTTATCCGAAGTAGGATACCCCACATAGGTTATAGGCTCATCTGTTTGATAGTTTTCACGATATAAATTATTATGAAATTTTCTGAAACTGTAGATTGACTCTTCAAAGAGAAACAATGGTGTATTATAAAGCATATCATCTTTATAGGCAACTGGATCATCAAACGAATTAACAAATGTAAGCATATTGACAAATTCATCCGAATCAAAATGACATTCTGCATTATCATAATCAATAAAGCTATTTAAACATCCACGAAGCAAAACACGATACGCCGTATCTTTTTTGGTGTCCCAGTTAATAGTTGAACCTTCGGGCATTTTATCCCAATGCTCCTTCATTTCTTCAAATGTCCAGTTTTCTTTATTGCCGACATACTTAGAAGGACCTGCAAGCGTATTAATAGAGAAACTAAGCGGCATATAGCATAGTTTATCTTCAATAATACAAGCCTGAAGTACATTATCAATAAGCGTATCATGATTTATTTCATCATCTTCATCAAGAAATGTGTTCAAATCTTGAAATGCACCTTTTTGAGCAAGATTATAGAACTTTCCTTTGTCAGTAAATATACACGGTATAATATCGACATTGCCGCCTTCCGATATATCTGTAAATATCCGCATATTATAATTAGACATTGTTTCATCTGTATTTACTATGTTCGTATTTATACCTTCTGCATAGTCCTTAAGAACTATTTTATATCCATTATCTGCATCATTAAATTCCTGAACAATATCATTTCCGTTGATTACATACGGATTGCCGCCAGTTACTGCCATAGTTAAAACGATATCTTCCCCTGAATGTTTTACTTCCACAGGTTCAGCAGACTGAGTCGTTTCCTGGGATATTTCTGGTGCAACTGGTGTTTTTGAATCATTACATGAAAAAAGTGATAATGCCATAAATGTGCTTATTGCAATAATTTTTTTCATCTGTTTTTATACTCCCCTTTTTAACAAAATGTAGCTTATATTCAATTTATTACATTTAGTATTATAAATTATTTCTTTGCTTTTGTCAAGTAGCTTATCAATATATAAATAAATATTTGTGTATATAGTACAAAAAATCAAATAATGTTAACTAATGATTTTGAAACTGTAAACTTGTATTTCTTATTTGTTAGAATGTTTACTTATTCTTACTTGCAAGTTTCAGTATTGAGCTACATTTTTTTGAAAAATACAAATTTAAAGTTCAAATATGAGGTTAGAAACGCTCACAAAGGCTTGCAAGTGGTATGGGTAGTATAGTTATACTCTTAGAATTTAAATGAAATATAGTACAAAAACAAAAGGCATATATTAAGGTATCAAGAAGTAGTTATTATGGCTTCGTAAAGCGAATGGTGACAATAATGAAAAAAATTATAGAGAAATTTTTAGAGCAGTTAAAAGATGATATTGCTCCGCCAATTAAGTCTTGAATATTTTATGCGAAGTAATGAAGGAGAAAGTCAAGGAAGAAAGCCGCAGGAATACTTACGTATTTCAAGGTTTTCTGACGCAGAATTTCTTCTTCAGGACAAGCAGAAAAATT
>JAZUJY010000052.1:0-2513 GCA_045643005.1 Oscillospiraceae bacterium
AGAAAACATGTTTTGACGTGAAATCTGTAATTTACATTGATTTTATTGATAAAATCTGAATTTTGTGATAGAGTCTGAGAAGTTTTGAGGAGAAATATGAGAACTTAAGCCGGCAAACGCCAATTTGTACCACTATGCCGGAAACAACCCGGTAAGATACACAGACCCGGATGGAAGGTTTGACGTCAATTATGAAGAGAAAATCATTAGGGCAAACTTGGAAAGTCCTAATGATATGAAAAGAGCTGAGCATTTTTATAAATACAATCAAAACTTTTCATTAAGTACATCTAATAGATATGGAGATGGAATTATCTTTTCAAATTACAAAGAATATAAAAATATTCAAAAGTTAATTAATGGAAAAAAAGTAACCAGCGAAGATATTTTATCCGCATTAGCTAATACTACATATATTATTTCAGAAGTTGGAAATTCTTTTGATCAATATAAAATTATATCAAAAAAAATTGGAAATCTATCAAGTTTATTTTTAGCAATATTAACATTATATGATGGAGTACAAGTCAGTATCAATTTACATAATGCATATGAATACGGTGAAGATATAGATACTGATATGTTATATGATCTCATTGTAGACTGTGCAGGTTTTATTCCTGTACTGGGATCTTTGGTGAGTGTAGAATTGGATGCTACGAGAACTTTTGCAGAAATACTTGGTGATATGACTTATTATATGAATTTGTATCTTGATGATTATTTTAAGCAACGAATTGAAAAAGACTATTATTATATGGAATTAGATTATTAAGGAGTGTGTATGAAATTACATCCGAGATTAGCGACAGGTCTGTTTAGTATTATTTGTAGCTTTTTAATCGTTTTCATCATGAAATTTTTCTCGTTAAGTGATGATTTTTATTATCTAGCTCTAGGAGTGATAGTGACTATTGATTTTTTTGTATATGATATCTTTGATAAAGAATATGAGAAATCTAAATCAGAGAAATCAGATTTTGATGAGGATGATATAAGCGCTGACGATGATTCTCACTCAAATTAAGAATTGTCTGAATAAGTAATTTTTACTGTATGATTTAATGAAGTTCTGTCAGGTTTCACGGTAAAAAGTCCTTTCCTACCCCAACAAACTTCTGTTTAATCAGCCTAAGTCGCACTTGTCTTAGTCCTACAAACAGCAGTTTATAAGACTATGAGTGCGAAAAAAGGCTCTTTTCTTAATCTATAATTAAAATAAAGACTGTATTGGGACGTTTTTTGAAAATTTATTTTTCTTTCTGATTTTAGCATAACAGAGGCTCTTTGTTTTCCGAAAAGTGAAATATATTCTATTTCTGATTAAGGAGAACAAACTATGAAAGAGCTGATTATCCTGGAAGTAAAGAACAGAATGATGGATTTCATCTCAGCCGAACAGATGGAAATTCTGGACAAAGTGCTCGATGATGTTTTATTCTGTAAAGACATCGTAGAAAGCCTCGAACAGGAACGCAGGCTGGGTTTTTCTGAAAAAGACAATAAATCATTTCTGGATTCCTTTATTGAGTCAAAGCACATAGAAGGCTGTTCTCCCAAAACACTCAAATTTTACCGGTCAACCATAAATTTGTTTCTTTCATCTCAGAAAAAAAGCGTACGCCTTGTCACTACAGAGGACATACGAAGCTATCTTTCATCAGTTCAGAAAGCAACGGAGTGCAGCTGTACGACAATGGACAACATAAGGAGAATCCTTTCCAGCTTTTTCAGATGGATGGAAGGCGAGGATTATATATTGAAAAATCCCATGAGCCGGATTCACAAAATCAAGACTCCAAAAATACTGAAAAAGGCTTTCAGTGACGAGGAAATAGAAGATTTAAGAATCTCCTGCTGTAATAATGCACGCAGTACGGCAATAATTGATTTCCTTCTGTCAACGGGAATAAGGGTCGGAGAACTTGTACTTCTGAACAGGGATGAAATAAACTTAAGCGAGCGCACATGCAAGGTTTTTGGCAAGGGATCAAAGGAAAGGGAAGTTTATTTTAATGCCCGTGCAAAAAAAAGTCTGGAAACATACCTGAATTCAAGGACGGACGACAATCCGGCACTGTTCGTAAGCCTGAGAAGCTATACCAAAAAAAACGGGCACATAAGGATGAGTATAGAATCAGTCGAAAAGCTGATACGGGACATAGGAATGCATGCAGGAATACAGCAGGTATATCCGCACAGGTTCAGGCGGACTCTGGCAACAAGAGCCATAGACAAGGGGATGCCTATAGAGCTGGTTCAGTTCCTTCTTGGGCATACTAAAATAGATACGACGCTGAGATATGCAATCGTAAAGCAGAACAATGTACGTTCTGCCCATCAGAAATTCCTCTGCTAGAACAGAAATAAAGAAACTTTTCAAAAAAATCCTCTCCATGAAATCGGCCCGGAAATATCCGTAACGGCTGTTTATGCCCTTTTTGTCTTTCTGCGTCACAGAGGTGCATTGCCGGTCGTTTGTCCATCAGGAAAATAAAATTCAGTGATCAAAA
>JAZUJY010000053.1:0-4194 GCA_045643005.1 Oscillospiraceae bacterium
TTTGAAAGTTCAGTTTTTAGATAGTCGGTGTTTACAGCAAAGAGGTTCCACCTGTTCCCATACCGAACACAGAAGTTAAGCTCTTTCGCGTCGAAGATACTCGGTTGGCGACGACCCGGGAAAATAGATCAGTGCCGGCACTTTGATGCATTTATTTACATCATTTATTTATGCGAGTGTGCTGGAATTGGCAGACAGGCACGTTTGAGGGGCGTGTGTCTTTGGCGTACGGGTTCAAGTCCCGTCACTCGCATTTTTTAGAATTTAATAGTCGGTGTTTACAGCAAAGAGGTTCCACCTGTTTCCATACCGAACACAGAAGTTAAGCTCTTTCACGTCGAAGATACTCGGTTGGCGACGACCCGGGAAAATAGATCAGTGCCGGCATTATATGCACCATTAGCTCAGTTGGTAGAGCAACTGACTCTTAATCAGTGGGTCCTGGGTTCGAGCCCCCGATGGTGCACTTTTTCTTATTAATTTAATATATATATGCGAGTGTGCTGGAATTGGCAGACAGGCACGTTTGAGGGGCGTGTGTCTTTGGCGTACGGGTTCAAGTCCCGTCACTCGCACTTAAAAAGATCTTTTACTTCGGTAAAAGATCTTTTTTCTGTTTTACATTTTTACAGAAAAAAAGAACAGAATTATGTTTTTTGTATATGAAAGAATGGGTGATAACAGCAATGCTGTATTTTTTACTTGACGTAATCATAGAAAAGTAGTATAATTTTATAGGCAAATAATATTATTATATATAAGGAGTTTTTAATTATGTCAAAAGATTTTATAGTTGAAACATCAGCAAGACACGTACATGTTACTCAGGAAGCACTTGAAACATTATTCGGCAAAGGTGCATCTCTTACACATAAAAAAGATCTTTCACAGCCGGGACAGTTTGCCTGCGAAGAAAGAGTAACAATTGTCGGACCTAAGAAGGAACTCGCAAATGTTTCTATTCTCGGTCCTGTTCGTCCTGCTACACAGGTTGAATTATCTGCAACAGATGCTCGTTCAATCGGTATTGCTGCTCCTGTCAGAGAATCAGGTGACATCGCAGGATCAGGTGCATGCAAGATCGTAGGTCCATGTGGTGAAATTGAAATAAATGAAGGTGTTATCGTTGCTAAGCGTCATATTCATCTTACTCCTGCTGATGCTGCAGAACTCGGTGTTAAGGATAAGGATGTTGTATGGGTAAAGATTGATACTGACGGAAGAAAGGCAATCCTTGGCGACGTAGTTGTAAGAGTTTCAGAAAAGTTTGCAAAGGCAATGCATATTGATACTGATGAATCAAATGCAGTTGGCGCAAGCGGTACTCTTATGGGTGTTATTGTAGAAATCTGATAATAACGCATAAATTTTATTTAAATACAAAGCAGGAAGTTATTTTTTAATTTCCTGCCTTTGTTCTATAAGGAGAATTGTAAAGTAATTGATTCGATTGACAAATGTGAGCAACTATGCTCAAAGATACTCAAAATCCAGAGTATTAGTTGGTGACTTAAAACTAGTTGGGCTAATGAGATATATCCAGTACAAGTTGAAATAGTCTTGTTAATTACGAGGTAGAACTCTGTTGGGATTGGCGGCTTATGGTATAAGACCACAAAAATCAAGTGGCAAAACAAAAATTTAAAGAAAGGAAAAGCTACTTTAGATGAAAAAATCTATATCTAATCATTAAAATGAATTTATAGATATGTACCGATGGCTTTAGTCGGGAATTTACGACTGTGGAGTGTACATGAACTTCTTAGTAGTATATCTGTTTACAGATTACAAAAGCATACACGGTGAAACAGTAAGTAAGATTCGTGAGAACTTACAACATCTCGGTGTGCTTGAGTATATTTAAACACATTTTGAGTAGCAGAACTATTATATGAAAACAATAGGTATTATCGGAGCTATGCCGTCAGAGCTTGTTGATATCCAGAAAAAACTGACAGGAGAAAAAATAGAAAAAATTGCCGGTTATGATTATTTTATAGATATCAAAGGCGATACAAGGATAATAACAGTATGCAGCGGAATTGCTAAAGTAAATGCTGCCCTCTGTGCACAGATCCTGATTGACAGATTTGAACCTGCTGCGCTGATAAATGCAGGCATTGCAGGAGGTATGGATAACAAGATCAAGGTTTGTGATATCGTTGTTTCAAATGAAGTATTACCTCATGATCTTGACGGTCATTTTCTGAGAGATTATCCGCCTTACTGTGACATCTACAAAGCTGATGAGAAGCTTATTGATTTAGCTGTTAAAACATGTGAAAAAAGAGGGGTTAAAAGTTTTATTGGAAGAATAGTATCAGGTGATGCATTTATAACTGATTCAGCAGTAAAACAAAATATAAAGGATAAATATATGCCATTTGCAGTAGATATGGAGAGTGCTGCTGTTGGTCAGTGTGCGTATAGAAACGGTATTCCTTTTGTTAGTGTCAGATGTATTTCTGATAATGCTGATGATGAGGGTGCTATGTCCTTTGATGAATTTGAAAAAATTGCTGCAAAGATAGTGGCTGATGTAGTTCTTGATATGACGGATGAAATCTGATATTCATCATTGATTCGATGAAAGGGTGGTAATTTTGAAAACAGGAAAAATTGAAAAAACGACTTCTTATGTTATGGGGATACCGCTTAATGATTCTGATCTGAATACACCTGAACAGGTCTGGGATAGAATAAGAGCAAATAAGGAATTTGAACTTAAAGAAATACAGTTTAATATTGCCAACAGCTGTCCAAATGCGTTGATCGGTTATAAAGGCCATGATTATATTGTGAACTTTAAAGTTGAATCAACTCAGATAGCACCTGATTTTATGGTTTGTCATCCTCTTCCTGATGAAGGTGCGAAAAAGCTTAAGGATGCAAAGCTTGGATTAACAGTTTTTTTCACATTTTCTGATGATATCTTTGAGTCATATCATTTTCAGCTTAAACTGTTGTGCTGTGCTGCAGGCAGTCTGGCTGCAGTTATTGATTTCAACACGCACAGGATATATTCTCCGGAATGGCTGAAAAGTGTATGTGCTTCAAATATTCATCCGGGTCCTAATTTCCTGTTTTCTGTTACCTGTCTGCCAAGTTCTAACGGAAAAACATGCTGGATATATACTTTTGGTCTGAACAGATGCGGATACGTTGAACTGGAAATACTTGATGCTGAAAAAGATGATTCAGATTTCTTTGCTCAGGTATTAAATATTATTGCAACAAAAGCTGTTGTGGATATGAAATTTCCTGATGAAGGAAAGCCAATGGATCTGGCTGCCCTCGGAAATGGTGAATATCTTTCTTATACATGGAAATACTGGAGAGATGATATCGATTCGTATACTCCCGGTATTCTTGGAACAGCACAGACCAGATCACGTGAACGCTGCCGTTATAATGGTATGCTTTATTTGTATCCTGTTCCGAGAAATTCAAGAGATGCCGTAAGAGCATGTGACTTTGCAACATTGGATATGTCTCACGTTGTGTTCGAATTAAGCGGATCAGAATCAAAGAGACTTGAAGCGCTTGCATCTGAAACGCTGCCTATGTTCAAAAAAGGGCTTGAAATGAACGGCACACAGGGAATGATCAAAATAAGAGTAAGTGCTGAAAAAGACGAAAATGAAGAGCAGAGCTATGAATATCTTTGGATGAAGGTCGATGCATTTGAAAATGATGTATTATACGGAACAGCAATGCAAAGTACAGTTTTTTCCAATGAAGTTACAGAAAACGAAAAGATTCAGTCTCCATCAAACGCTGTGGCTGACTGGGTGATCATATTAAGTGAAGATGAAAGGATCACTCCGGACAGAGCATTTTTACTTGCAGGTCTTTAATATTCAGAAAAAATAATTAAACAGGTATGAGATTTCTGTATAGTCTGAGAATTAATACAGAATAATGATCAATTGATTTATTTTTTCAGGATTTTTAGCAGATAAATTAAACAGACATGTGAAATAATATTTCATTATGTCTGTTTTTATTTACAATAAATAAAAATATTTATAAATAAAAAAGAAATAAAAAAATGACTAATATGCTATTGATATTTTCGCAATAAAATGTTACAATTTATATAACAACACAGAGGATATCCCCCGCCTCTGCAGGCGGCGGGTTCTATCTGACCAAACAGTCGGAGTACAATCTCCGACTGAGCGGGAACCGATT
>JAZUJY010000054.1:0-8209 GCA_045643005.1 Oscillospiraceae bacterium
AGTTGGTAGACCTATTCTCAGCCCACTTAAGGGGCAGTGTCAGTAACAAGCCCTTATAGGGCTTTCACATACTACCCGTTTTACGGGTAGTTTTGATTCTATATGTATAATTTTTGTGTTGAAAGTATATAAAAATCACAAATTTCTTAATTTTAAAAAAAATTTGTGATTTTTATTGATTTTTTTGCTGCATGTTGATATAATATTTAATGTAGAATATCAAAGGAGAAAACCTTGATAAGTTTTTTTAATTAAGAAAGGTGATAATTATGGGTAAATCAGAAAAAAATTGGGTTGCAACTTTACTGTTATGTTTCTTTTTGGGATGTTTTGGTGTTCACAGATTTTATGTAGGTAAAATCGGAACAGGAATTCTTTGGCTTATTACTTTAGGATTCTTTGGAATTGGTACACTGGTAGACTTTATCAAGATCATTATCGGAAAGTTTACAGATAAAGACGGAAACTTAATTACAAACAATTAATTTATTAAATTGAATTTTATTTGATCTTTAAAAGCAGCAGATTTTATCTGCTGCTTTTTTTGGTGACAAACGTAGTTTATTATGTTATAATAAAAAGGATATTGATTTTTATGAAAGGGAGGATATTGAAGCATGGCAGTAAAAGGTCGCATCCATTCACTTGAAAGCTTTGGCGCTGCAGACGGACCGGGCGTAAGATATGTGATTTTTTTAAAAGGATGCAATATGCGGTGCAAATATTGTCACAATCCGGATTCATGGGCTCATGATGACTATACTGAAGCAGAAGTACCCGAGCTGATGAAAAAAATACTCAGATATCAGAGCTACTGGGGCAAAGAAGGCGGAATAACTGTCAGCGGCGGTGAACCGCTTCTGCAGGCAGAATTTGTGACTGAGCTGTTCAAAGCAGCGAAAAAAGAGAATATCAACACAGCACTTGATACATCAGGTGAACCTTTTACAAAAGAAGAACCGATGTTTTCTATGTACAGGGAACTTCTTGAGTACACAGATCTTGTTCTTCTTGATATCAAGGAAATAAATGATGACAGGCATATCAGACTGACAGGAAAAAGCAATAAAAATACACTTTCAATGGCCGAATATCTCGCGGATATCGGTAAACCTGCATGGATAAGACATGTTCTGGTGCCTGAATATACTGATTTTGATGAAGATCTCGAAAAACTTGGAAATTATATCAGAAATGATCTGAAAAACGTTGTAAAAACTGAGATACTTCCGTACCATACTCTCGGAGTATTCAAATGGGAAAAGCTGGGGATAAAATATGCTCTTGACGGCATACAGGCGCCTTCGCCTGATAGAATTACAAATGCAAAAAATATGCTCAGCGTGGAAATTTCAGCAAACTGATAATTTCTGATTTTTTAAAAGCATAATATTAAAATAAATTTTGGGAGAATAATATCATGACAGCTAAACCGGATTTTATAGATTTTACTGAGGAAATGAGAAAAGAATACAAAATACTTATTCCAAATGCACTTCCTATTCATTTTGAACTGATGCGGGAAGTATTTATAATGTACGGCTACAATCTTGAATTATTAAATTATGAAGGAAGAGAAGTACTTGACACGGGTCTGAAGTATGTCCACAATGATACCTGCTATCCGGGTATAGTCGTTGTGGGACAGCTCATGCATGCGCTGCTGTCAGGCGATTATGACATACATAAGACTGCACTTATGCTGTATCAGACAGGCGGCGGCTGCAGAGCGTCAAACTATGTGCATCTTTTAAGAAGGGCACTCAAACAGGCAGGACTTGATTTTGTTCCTGTCATATCAATAAACTTCGGCGGTATTGAAAAGTACAGCGGATTCAAGGTTACTCTTCCTATGTTTGCAAAAGGTCTGATGTCATGGCTGTACGGAGATTTCCTGATGCTTCTTTACAATCAGACAAAACCGTATGAAAAGAAAAACAACATGACAGACAAAATGCTCTGTAAGTGGAATAAAGAAATCTCAAAACAGTTCAAGGCAAACAAAGGTCTTTCAAATTCTTCAATAAAGAAAAATTTTATCGCCATAGCTGATGATTTCAGCAAAATACCTGTTCACAAGAAAAACAAGGTCAAGGTCGGGATCGTCGGAGAGCTGTATGTAAAATATGCAAAATTCGGCAACAATCATCTTCAGGAATTCCTTCAGGATCACGGATGTGAAGTGAGAATTCCGGGGATCCTCGGATTTGCCATGTACAGCTTAAGCATCGGAATGGAGGACAAAAAGCTGTACGGAGAAAAACTGAGCGCTGTTGCCTTCAGCAAATTTTCAGTAAAATACATAGAAAATCTCGAAAAGATAATGATAGATGTCCTTTCAAAATATGACACATTTGAAGCTCCGATGAAATTTTCCGAAATCAAGAAGCTTGGAACAAAAATAGTCGGCTCAGGTGTGAAGATGGGTGAAGGATGGTTATTGCCTGCAGAAATGATGGAGCTTGAGGCAACAGGAGTAAAAAACATTATCTGCTGTCAGCCGTTCGGATGTCTTCCTAATCATATAGTAGGAAAAGGTGTAATAAGAAAAGTAAGAGAATTTAATCCTGATTCAAATATCTGTTCCATAGACTATGATGCAGGAGCTGCAAGGGTAAATCAGGAAAACAGGAT
This sequence comes from Oscillospiraceae bacterium, assembly GCA_045643005.1. Lineage (GTDB taxonomy): Bacteria > Bacillota > Clostridia > Oscillospirales > Ruminococcaceae > HUN007. Next base: position 2,635 of record JAZUJY010000054.1, read on the forward strand.
AAAGCTTATGCTTGCCGTTGCAAATGAGAGAATGTAAATATATTTTGAGCATATTTGATAAAAAAATCAAATATGGTTATAAAAAGATTGTTGGAAAAATCACCGTGCGTTTTTAAAATTTTCTCTTGCAAATGAAAACGAATTGTGATAAAATATATAGGTAATTCGCACGTCGGTGGTTTTGCGGCTGGTGCCCTGATTTTAAAAGGGTTGTCTGCAAGTTAAGACCGGCGGAGGGAATAATTAATAAAAACCAAATTAACAGGAGGAACTACATTATGTCAGTAGTATCAATGAAACAGCTTCTTGAAGCAGGCGTACATTTCGGTCACCAGACAAGAAGATGGAACCCAAAAATGACACCATACATCTTTACAGAAAGAAACGGTATCTATATTATCGATCTTCAGAAAACTGTAAAGAAACTCGAAGAAGCTTATATGTTTATCCGTGATATCTCAGCTCAGGGTGAAGAAGTACTTTTCGTAGGTACAAAGAAACAGGCCGGAGATTCAGTTAAGGAAGAAGCTATCCGTGCAGGCGCTCACTATGTAAACGCAAGATGGCTCGGCGGTATGATGACAAACTTCGAAACTATCAAGAACAGAATCAAACGTCTTGAACAGTTAAGAAAGATGGAAGAAGACGGAACATTCAATCTTCTCCCTAAGAAAGAAGTTTCAAAGCTTACTCTCGAGATCGAAAAGCTTGAAAAATTCCTTGGCGGTATCAAGACCATGAAGAAGCTCCCTGGTGCTTTATTTATAGTTGACCCAAGAAAAGAAAAGATCGCTGTTGCTGAAGCTAAGAAGCTCAACATCCCGATCGTTGCTATCGTAGATACAAACTGCGATCCTGATGAAGTTGACTACGTAATTCCTGGTAACGATGACGCTATCAGAGCAGTTAAACTCATCGCTGGTGCTATGGCTAACGCTATCATCGAAGGAAGACAGGGCGAACAGGGCGCTGAAGCTGCTATGGTTGAAGAAGCTGAAGCTGCAGACGCTGAATAATTAATAGAATTTTTTCAAACCCGAATCTCAGTTTTGTCTTTTTATAAGAGAAATCCTAAATTCGGGTTTCTTACTGATAATTTAAGTTGGAGGTATATTACAATGGGTAAGGCATCCGTTACAGAAATCAAAGAACTTATGAAAGCTACAGGCGTTGGTATGTTAGACTGCAAGAAGGCTCTTGAAGCTAACGACGGCGACATGGACAAGGCTATAGAATTCCTCAGAGAAAAAGGACTTGCTACACAGGCTAAGAAGAGCGGCAGAGCTGCTGCTGAAGGTGTTGTTACAGCTGTTGCTAACGACAAAGCAGGTGTTATCCTTGAAGTAAACACAGAAACAGACTTTGCTGCAAATACAGAAGACGTAAGAAACTTCGTTGCTGCAGTTGCTAATACAATTCTCGAAAGCAATCCTGCTGATGTTGAAGCTCTTAAAGCAACAAAGATCAGCGGCGGTTCAAACACTGTTGACGAAGCTCTTACAGAGCTCGCTGGCATGAAGATCAGAGAAAACATCGTTATTCGTCGTTTCGAAAGAATCGAAGGCGTTACAGCTTCTTACATCCACAACGGCGGAAGCATCGGTGTTCTTGTTAAGCTTGATACAGATCTTTCTGCTGACCAGGTTAATGCAGTAGGTAAAGACGTTGCTATGCAGTCAGCTGCTCTCAGCGCTTCATACCTTAACCGTGAAGAAGTTCCTGCTGAAGTAGTTGCTAAGGAAAGAGAAATCTCACTTGCTCAGATGTCTGAAGATCCTAAGATGGCAGGCAAGCCTGAACAGGTTAAGAACAAGATCGTTGACGGTAAGATCAACAAGTTCTACAACGAAAACTGCCTCCTCGAACAGGCTTTTGTTAAGGATGACAAGATGTCAGTTCAGCAGTATGTTGACGCAGAAGCTAAGAAGCTCGGCGGTTCAATCAAGGTTGTTAAGGTTATCCGTTATGAACGCGGCGAAGGTGTTCAGAAGAAGGAAGAAGACTTTGCAGCTGAAGTTGCAGGTATGATGAAATAATTAAAAATATTATTTGATTTTTATCACCGCAGAATTTTTATCGGTTCTGCGGTGTTTTTTTATTTTATGAGTGCAAGAGATTACTATTTTGGATATGAAATTGATATAATTTAAGTTCTGTTTCTATTATAATAAAATATAATGTATCAAATATTGCGTATGGTGGTTAATTGTTTTTTTGGATATTTTAATGACTTTGACGTCATACCGGTATTTTGGTACTTATTTGTTGTCGCATTAAAAAAATTTATTGCATTTTTCTTAATTTGCTGGAGGGAAAGATATGATAAAAAAACGTTTAGCGTATATTATCGCCGCAGCACTTTTGTTTGTATCTGCAAACGGCTGTGATAATGGCAATGATGTCAGCGTTTCGAAAAACAGCTCAGACGTAAATACTGAAAACAAGAAAACTGAAGCACCGGATATTGAAGGATATGAGCTTCTGTGGCATGATGAGTTTGAGGAAGAAAAACTCGATGAAACCATCTGGAATTATGAGCCTCATGAACCGGGGTGGACAAATGAAGAGCTTCAGGAGTATACAACATCCACAGATAATGTTTTTATAAGAGACGGAAATCTCATTATTAAAGCTATTGATAACAATGGATATTATACTTCAGGAAAAATAACAACTCAGAACAAACAGGATTTTCTTTACGGAAAAGTAGTAGCAAGAGCAAAAGTACCTGAGGGACAGGGATTATGGCCTGCTATATGGATGATGCCTAAGGAAGAAAGCTATTATGGTCAGTGGCCAAAATGCGGTGAAATAGACATCATGGAAGTTCTTGGCAGTCAGACTGATACTGCATACGGAACAGTACATTACGGTGAGCCTCATGCTGAGCAGCAGGGAACAGTTGTTCTTGACAACGGAACATTTGCAAGCGATTTCCATGAGTATTCAGTTGAATGGGAACCGGGTGAAATGCGTTTCTATATCGATGGAAATCTTTATCATACAGTAAATGACTGGTTTACAGCAGAAAATGATGTGGAGAAGCCATATCCTGCTCCGTTTGATCAGCCGTTCTTCGTTCAGATGAATCTGGCTGTAGGCGGAACCTGGCCGGGAAATCCTGATGACACAACAGATTTTTCAAAAGCAGAATTTGAAGTTGATTATGTCAGAGTTTATCAGAAACCTGAGTATGATACAAATGTAAAAAAACCGGAAAAGGTATTCAGAACAGCAACAGATGACGGAAATCTTATCTATAACGGAAACTTTGATGCTGAATCACTTGATGATGAGGAGCTCTGGTCATTCCTGCTGTTTGAAGGCGGAGAAGCAACAGCGGAAATAAAAGATAACTCACTTAATATTGATATAACAAAATTTGGTTCAGAGCAGTATTCCGTACAGATAGTTCAGCCTGATGTTCCATGCTATAATGGTCACAAATACAGACTGACATTTGAAGCATGTGCTGATGAAAACAGAGCAATGTATACATGCGTAACTGCTCCGAATGCCGGATGGGTTCGTTATCTCAATGAAAAGGTAACAAAAATGACTCCTGAATGGCAGACATATACATATGAATATGAAATGAAATACAAGGATGACAATAACGGTCGTCTGGAATTCAATATGGGAAACATTCCGAAAGCAACATCAATTCACATCAAAAATGTAAGAATTGAGGATATAACAGATACTGAAATTAACGAAGAAGAATCGGCGGATGAAACTTCTGAATCATAATTGATTTTCTGATTAGGGGATTTGAAATAAATGTGGACGAATGCCCTGAAAAAGTAAGTTAGGCTTTTTCAGGGCATTCGTATTTTAATATAACAACACAGAGGATATCCCCCGCCTCTGCTTGTTAAAAGCAGAGCTTTGAACAACATAGAGATAAGAAAATAATAAAAAAGCAGTGAAATAAATCACTGCCTTGATGTTTTAACTTTTTCTGTATTACTGCTGTCTGATATGATCAGTTTGGTGTTTTCATACTTTTCATCATAATCGATCGGGCTGAACTTGTTGCTGATCTTTCCGATGATCACTTTGAATGTATGTGTGTAATTTACAGGTCTCATGGTTGGAAAGGCTCTGACCAGACGTGAATTTTTAATTTGTTCGGCAAGTTTTTCATATTTGTCTTCAAGCTTTTCGTATTTTTCTTCCAGCTTGAGTTTTTCATCAATTTTGTCGTATTTGCTTTCAAGTTCCAGAACTTCATCAGAGATATTTTTACCGAGGTTTATTGATTTGTCATGAAGCTGTTTGGCTATAAAATCGACCTGGCGGAGCATATTGTTGAAGTTTCTGATATCTCCAAGTGTGGCAATAAGATCTATAATAATGATCGTCATGATTATTCCTGCAAGAATATTTCCGAATAAATACGGAATAAAGCTGATAGTTTTAAGGATCAGCGGCTGAACGATATCTATTACCATAACTGAGCCTACGCCCCAGAGAAGAGCTATTCTTAAACAAATAAGACCTTTGAAATTGAATTTTTCTGCTGAATAATCCCACCATCGTGCTTTAAAGAGCTTTTCCATCAAAAGTCCGACAAAAAGCTCGAAAGTCGTACATATCGCAGATGAAAGAAAATACAGAAGTAAAAAGTTTCCTGATATAGGTTCAAGTACGTGAACAATTATTGTTACACCAAAACCATATATCGGACAAAACGGTCCGTTTAAAAATCCTCTGTTTTCAAATCCGCCTGTTTCAACGGTGCGGACAACGACTTCAAGAAACCATCCGAATACCGACCACCAGCAGAAGTAATAAAACAGCTGAAAAAGTGTTTCGTCCAGAAACGGAATGTAGACATGCTGCAATGAAGGCTCCTCCTTCTGAAAAATATTTTTTTGTTCTGTTGATAGTAAATGATTGTTATTATTATATTATACTATCTATTTGGATTGTAGTCAATTGTAAAAAAATTATTTTTTTTATGAAAAGACTTGATTTTTTTTTGAAAATATGATAAAATATTTAAGTTGTTAGTCTAAGTGTAAACTGATATCCGGATTTAATCAGTTTTATGAGGAAACAACATGAAGCGTAATGCAATACACACGAAGGAGGTGCGCAAAAATGGCAAAATGTGAAATCTGCGGAAAGGGTGTTACTTTCGGTATCAAAGTTTCTCACTCACACAGACGTACAAACAGAAACTGGAAGCCAAACGTAAAACGTGTAAAGGCTATAGTTAACGGAACTCCTTGTCATATATACGTATGCTCAAGATGTCTGCGTTCTAACAAGGTGACTCGTGCAGTCTGATCCTTGTCAGTGATTTTTCTTAAGAAAAAACATTAAAAAAATCATCCACATTTTTTTGTGGATGATTTTTTTTAATGTTTTTTTGATGAACGATTCAAAGCTCTGCTTTTAACAAGCAGAGGCGATTCGCAGAATCGGTTCCCGCTCAGTCGGAGATTGTACTCCGACTGTTTGGTCAGATAGAACCCGCCGCCTGCAGAGGCGGGGGATATCCTCTGGGTTGTTATAATAACGATTATTTTTTTCCGGCGATTAGAAATTTGATTTTGATGCCCATATC
>JAZUJY010000055.1:0-1533 GCA_045643005.1 Oscillospiraceae bacterium
AACTTATTTTTCAAAGCTCTGCTTTTAACAAGCAGAGGCGATTCATAGAACCGGCTCCCGCCCAGTCGGAGATTGTACTCCGACTGAGCGGAAAGATAGAACCCGCCTGCAGAGGCGGGGGATATCCTCTGTGTTGTTATATAGGAATTATACCGGAAAATCCGGGGAAAAATTATGATGGAAATGGGGTTTATTAAAATGAAAAAAAGCAACAAAACTGCGGCGAAATCTGTATCGGCGCAGAAAAAAACGGAAATCACAAAAAGAAGATTTGAGGAGCTTGACCTTTCGCGTGCGCTCCCGCTTCTGCTTCTCCCTCTTGTACATGTATATGAGGAGTTTGAAAGTATTGATGCACTTCCTGACAGTATTCTGAGCGGATATCATTGGATCCTGTATCTCTGCAATCTGATGCCTTCAATATTTATGATACTTATGGGTGCAAATATGTACTTCTCCCGTAAGTCGACAGCGAAGGATATGTTAAAGCGCGGTGTCACATTCATGGGAATAGGAGTTGCACTTAATTTCTTCAGATTTATCATTCCGTCGATAATTACAAGTATTATAAACGGTGATCCTGAAGCCGTAATAGGTGAGTACGGATCGATTTATTATACGCTGACTCCTGATATTTACGACTTTGTCGGACTTGCATTCATTGCATTTGCGATTTTTAAAAAGTTCAATTTTTCACCGCTGGCTATCCTGCTTTCTTCAACCGGACTGCTGACACTTGATATAGTCATCCCGCAGTTCTCGACAGATATTTCGTTTGTTGACGGATTTATCGGAAGATTTATTTACATGGATGTTGACAGCTGCTTCCCGTTAAGTACATGGCTCATATTCCCGGCAATAGGCTACTGCTTCGGATGTGTTTACAAAAACTTTGAAACAGAAGAACTCAGAAAGAAATTTGTAAAGAGAATGTTCTGGGTTTCGCTCACAGGACTCCTTTCAATGTGGTTCTCACTTGAAAATTACAGCCTTGGTGCACTTAAAGTCATGACATCACCTGCAAATGAATATATAACAGATCTTCCGAATGTAATTATGCTTACATTCCTCGCAGGCATCTGGTTTTCAATGTTCTATTTTATTTACTTCAAGGTTAAGAATACAAAGGTAAGCCAGACACTTGTTGTTATTTCAAAGGGAATTCTTCCATTCTATATAACACAGTGGATCATCATCGGATGGGCAGAATATCTTGCTGACGGACTTGCAGATGAACCGATGCTCAGCTATGCGACATTCTGGATCCTTACTATAGCATCAATAATAATCTCAGCAGCTGCTGCAATTATTGTCAGCAAAAGAAAAGAAAAGAAGAAAGCGGCCGCTGCAAATGAAAATGCAAAAGATGCATCAAAGACAAATTTAAGGAAACACTGATTAAGTCTGGCGTACAGAATGCGCAGGCAGAATTTTCGTCAGACTGCATAAAAACGACGCAGGCATACTGTCGTATGTCAAGGAGTTTTTGTGCAGGATGGCGGAAATTATGCAAGCAGACTGTACGTCAAGTCG
>JAZUJY010000056.1:0-1805 GCA_045643005.1 Oscillospiraceae bacterium
AAATCTTTTTCCTCTGATGACAGTTCAAGAACAGTTATTGCTTTAGGCATTTTTTACCTCCAAATGTAATTGAATATCCTATAAATATATTATATCACATTTGGAACGATTTGTAAACCTATTTAAAAACATTTATACTAGTCTTAGAGCCGCTATAACTGAAAAAATGAATATTTACTGTTATAGATTGTTCATTACAATAATCTCTAAGTGAGCATACAGCATTGGCAATTTCCTTTTTAGTTTCTGAAACATCATTTTGTAAATATAATAGAAAATAAATTTCCAGGAATCTGCGGTCTGAAGAATATGATAATGCATGTGCTATATTTGTTGAATTATCGACTATATTCATCTTTTCAGTTGTATCAAAAGCCTGCTCACTCCATTTTTCAAGATCCACAAGACAATATGTTCCGTCACAGTCATCTGTAACACTTAATGTATTTCCATCGTATGTTGTTTCTGCTGGGAAAATCATATTCAATTCTTCTGAATATTTGAAAATCATATAGTTTTCAGATGTATACTCATCATTAAGAGCAAAACTTATTTGAAGTTCTTCAAGTTTAAAATCATCATTATAATCGAAATCAATAATATCTCCGAGAATTGAATCAGAACTTAAATAATTTGTGTAGTCACTTACTCTGACATCAAGGCTTTCACCAAGATATCCGCTGCTTTTAGTTTTGACTGATACTGCAAACGGTGCCTCTTCTGAATTTAATGAACACAATAATTCGTCTTCTTCATTCAGCTCCTGCTCAAATATTCTGTCTGTATCAGCAGTATTTCCGTCTGTTTTGCTTTTCAAAGGATCAAGTCCAAGCTTTATTTCTCCGAAATCAGATATTCTATCTCCGTCAGAATCCTCTTTTAAAGGATCAGTTTTATATTTCTTTACTTCGTCATAATCGCTCAGACCATCTTCATCTGTATCAGCTGAAGCAGGGGATGTACCAAGTTTTATTTCTTCAAGATTTGTAAGTTTGTCATTATCAGCATCCCTGTCACCATCCTTGGTACCTGTGTGATTGGTATCAGTTCTTAAAGGATCGGTACCACAATAATAAACCTCTGCATAATCACTCAATCCGTCACCGTCAGAATCAGATTTTAAAGGATCTGTTCCGAGAACTTCCTTTTCGATGTAATCGCAAAGTCCATCTTTGTCTGTATCTATGTTTTTCTCATAGCTGAAGCTTCCGATCTGTTCTAACAGGTACATGGAAAGTTCAACTGCGTCCTTTGATGATACGGTTCCGTCATCATCAACATCTGCAGCTTTAACAGAAAAATGTGATGTGTTGTTTTCGAGAAGATATGATTTTAAAAATATCATATCCAGAAAATTTATGGATCCATCACTGTTAACATCTCCGTAAGCAACATTTTCTTCTGCTGCAAATACAGAATTTTCTTTTGGTACCCCATCTGATACAAATAAAGGTAATGCTATTGTGAATGATAACACAAATGCAGTTACTCGCTTAAAAAGATTCGGGGGGTAATTTTTGCCATTTTTGACATTAATACATCTTCCTTTGATTATATTTTAAGCGCTGTTTGAAAGCACTTAATTAACAAAAATTATCTTACAGGAATTAATTATACAGCAAAATATAATCTTTGTCAATATAATATCATACGGTAAAAAGAGAAATTACAGCTACTGTCACTGCTTCTCGCAGATCATCGTCTGCGGTGAGTGCAGAGAGCTGTTCAAAAGGATCCACTGGAACAACAGAGGCTGCAAGTCGATAGTATGGAGATGCATCAGCCGACTTGAACCAACGGGATGT
>JAZUJY010000057.1:0-16108 GCA_045643005.1 Oscillospiraceae bacterium
TGTCATATATTTTCCTTCTCTCTGTATGTTTTGAGTTTTTTATGTTGCAAAACTTGTACAAGTTTTGCAACATCTATTTTGTTCTCTTAATCATATCATGAGTGGAGGATTTTTAAAAGACGCATTCTATTTGACGCTTACATGTCAGAAGATTTTACTACAAGACAACAAAAAGCACTTTCTTAGAATCATCATCTGAGAAAGTGCTTTTCAATTAGTATATTTTTTTAATTGTGAAATCAAGCCTTTAAGCCTGTTTTTTCTTCAAATTCAGAAACGGTCATATTCGCTCTTGTAGCAGCATCGGATATTGTAAGAATTCCATCCTTAACAAGTCCGATAAGTGTTTTAAGAACACCTTCCATCACGCCCTCAGCTATAGCATCATTTCTGATTCCTTCAATTGCTTCGCACATATCGACACGCTCCTCTCCGTTGGCATAGTGCAGATTTGAGTTTGTTACGACATTAATCATATCAGCAGTTTTTCTTGAAACGCTTCTAAATGTCGTATCGTTGTTTATCATATCTCTGAGTTTCTTCTTATCTCTTGAATATTTGATGTATTTAAGAGCAAGATTCAGTTCCGAATGAAATTTTGAAAAATCCTCATCAGGAATTTCAATTGGTGCTATTATATTAAGCTTATAATCAGATATAAACTGCATTAATCTTTCATCATGCTTAACAAACATTTCAGACAAACTTCTCGGTGCATCCCATTCTTTTGCACCAAAATAAATTGTAAGAGTGACAACCGGAAGAATTCTATCTTCTTTATGAATACCTGATAAAAATTCATCACTTGATGTTGCATCTCTATTCTTCTTATGTGCTTTTGTAATTTCAGATATCTGTGAAGAATACTGTAATGCATCGTAAAGCATATTTCTTACAGGCATTGCATAATGTATGTCTGACTGGTTTTCAATCCCAAGAATAAGGTATGCAGCATTTTCATCTTCCATAGCTGTTGCCATTTTTAGTACATCACGATATTTCTGTATCGGAACAGCTTTACTATCATCACCGTATGGCAATGCGATTGCTGTAGTATCCAATGGCTTTAAATGTTCTGGTTTGATAATCTGCTCTCCATCATATAGCAAAAAATTGAATGCGTCAGCAAATTTTTCTGCATCCTGCATATATTCTTTCGTTACTGTATCTTTTTCAGCCATCGGTATCACTTCCTTAATCTATGTCTTTTCAATTTTATTATACTCTATTTTCTTTCATATGTCAATGTATTGACTATTAATTTTTCAAAATGAAACGCAGATAAAGCGTATCGGATAGCTGTGAAAACTGATTCACAGCTAAAAATTCACAGCATAAAAGCTGTGAAAGTGAACGGAGCCAAAAATGGCTCCTGAAATGTTGCAAGCATGGTATCTCGTATTACATTTCACAGAAATGCACTATTCTATACACAGCTTGTTGGGGACACATTTCCCAAACCCTTTGTAATAACTGCTTACGCAGTACAAATAATATATAGATAAATGAAAAGTTGTGTAACATTACTGCCACACAGACTTCTCTGATTTGTCCCTTTATGGAATTATAATTCAACTGCTGTGCAGATAGCAGAGATTATTACTTTTGATGATAGTTCCTTGTTTAATAGAATATTTGTAAGGTAAATCAATATTCTGTTAAAGAAAAACTGTTCCAGAATTCTTCTGACATATTGTTTTTATCAGTATAGATGGAAACAAGCACACCATCATAAATAAACATAACATATGCTTTACTGCTGTCTTTAACCTCGGATATCATTGCTGTAACGTGTTTATCATTTGCAAGCTTTATTTCAGTTTCATAAATACTCTGATATGATTCAAATTCTGTATAATTATCAGGATTTGGTGCATTTGGAGCAATCATTTTCAGAACTTCATAATATGTCTTAGCTGAATTAAGTTTATCGCTTTCAACAACTGACGGATAAGCAAGTTTTATATCAATGTCGCTATCATTTACATTACAACGATACCATATCCAAGGAAGATTATATAATTCCGATGTCATAAGTGTAACATTTGACGTACTATCACTATTTCTCAAAGGCAAAACAGTGCCATTAGCAACCGGGATATATAGGTCAAATTCGTTATTTTCAAAAGCTGAAACTGTTTTATGGAATAAATTTTCATTGTTGCCCATTTCCGTATTTGCAAAATAATCAGGTTTACTTATTGCTTCGGAAAGTTCAGTGTATGTGTTGAATGAATATGAAATTGATGCCGGAGAAGTTTGCTGTATTAATTCTTTCTTCATCATGCAAAAATCCAAAATATTTAATACGTCATCTTCACACAAATCTGCTGCTTTCCAGTCTTTAAGCTTAATATCTGAATTTCCAAGAAGCCATTTCTGGAATGTAACTATATCTGAAATATTAAATACACCGTCTGAATTTATATCGCCTCTCATACAGCTGTTATCTGCGCAGCCTGTGTACTGAATTGATATACTATGGAAATCATCACATTTTTCTGGAAGTATTCTCATTAACTGATAAAGTCTGGCTGCATTTTCTGAGTTTTTGAATTCAGGCTTAATTTCAGTTTTAATATTTGCCAACTTGAAAAAATAAGACTTCATTTCACCATCATCCGAAAGTATTGAATCTGAATATATCATAAATGGATTTTCATCAATTTCAACATCATAATATTCCTTTGGAAGATTAAGTTCGCTTATCATTTCAGCAAAATCATATTCATCAGCGTTATTCTTATTAATATCACTTATACTTTCTGATACAATTGTATCGCTGACAGTATCTGCAGCAAATCTTTCAGGATTCATTCTTATAAAGTGCATAGCTCCTTGTTTTATGTCACTTTCGATTAAATCACTTGGCACGTAATTGAATTCGTTCTTCTTGCAGCAGCTTGCAAATTCTTCTTCGGACATTGTCAGCAGTTCATCAAAAGAGTACTCAACAGGCTCGCCCCAGTAATTTTTCTTCATATAAACTTTCAGTTCTTTATGTGAGCTGTCTGTAAAATCAAAACTGATATCTGACTTTTCAGCATCTATAAAATAGGAGTAACCATTATAATCCAGATGAGTATACTGAATAGAATACTTAAAATCTTTATTAATGTCACTAATAGTATGAGGGTTGCTCTCTGCTGTATTCCATCCATCAAGATAAATCGCTCCGCCACCATTTCCATTTAAACCTGATGAACCTCCATTTACAGAAAAGTTGTTTCGGTTTTCAGAAAACAGTTCATTTGTTTCTTCGTTTATTACTGTTATAGTAACAGTTCCTCTTGTGTCATTGGTTTCTGCATATGCATATGTGCCTGACAATGAAGAAACCGTAATTATTGACACAGACAATAAAGAAAATAATGATTTTTTCATAATATTCACTCCTTATTTTATAACACAAAAATTAAAAGCTTGTAAGAAATTTATATCATCCAGGTTTTTCTTTGCCTTAAGTATACCATAACATTATTATTTTTTCAATATGAATACTCAAGTATTTTCGATTTTTTATGCTGCAAAATTTTCAGCATACTCTAATGCTGAAGTTCCGTATTCATTCAAAATGAATTCTTCTATTGTTGAACCAAATTCAGGGATATATGTTTCCATAATCTCGCTAAAACTACTATTAGGAGTAATAGCCTGACGCATTAAAATAAGATCATATGTATCAATACTTCCGTCATCATTCATATCTGCTAAATAGCTCTGTAAAGTTGATAATGATGCGTTGCCAAGCAGATATGAAGAAAGTAATGATATATCTGAAGATGTAATGTTTCCATTACCGTATGAAGCAATTTTGCCTTTAGATAGATTTAAGTTAAGAGTGCGTGAATAGTAACCATTAGTTATGCTGCCTGCTATTGTATCATTCGGAAGAATCTTCTTGCATAAACTATCCATTAAGGAAATATATATTCTGTAAGTATTATTTGTTCTTGAGTTTGCAACTTTTGAAGTGAAGCTTGAATGTAAATAATCACCAGCGTTTAAATTAGGATTGCTGAAGTAATCGAAAACAATAACTCGGTATTCAGGATTTGCTAAATTTGAAACTGAGCCAGTACCTGTCTTTGGAGAAAATTTAGGTGTACTTGCTGTTGTATTTATGTCTCCATATATTCTGTTATGCCATGGATCATTTGAAATATACTGGACTTTTCCAACATAATAAGCAGGATAATAATTAATATTTACGAAATTCATTTCGTTATTTGAACCGAAAATCTGAGTTCTTGAACCATTTAATCCTGTTTGCCAGTTAGTTCCATAATGCGAAGCGGAATTAAGAGCATCATACGCAACCCAGATATATCCATTGTTTCCGTCGTTCCAATCTGAACCCCATGAATTTGCAAGTTTAAATGCACCTGTCATGGTTACGCCATTGTATGTTGTTCTGATTGTATCATCATAGCCAACAACCGCCATAAAATGACCTCCGTTACTATATGAAGAACCTCGAACAATAATATTTTCTCCATTATTAGTTTGTGTGATAGTCCATCCATTAGCATTAGTCCAGATTACACCTATTTTTCCACTTGATATGTTATTTTTCGCATTGTATAAATCATAAGATGATGAGCAGTTTATGTAATAGCGATCAGCTCTGTAATGTAAAGCATCTGTCATCTTCTGAGTATCTTCTGACCATAAATATGAATACTGTGATTCAGTAGTATTATGTGGATAGTCAACAAGTTTCATTGCACCCTGATTATATAATATATCATATGCATCATCTAAATAAGTTGATCTGTTTGCACCGCCGTTTATGTAGTTGTAAGTCCATGACGGAGAGTACATATTAGATGAATTAGTGGCAATTCCTCTGTATTTATTTACTTCATAAGTAAACTGATAGTATGTGGTTGCCCAACCTGCACAAGAACTTATTGCTCCCTGATTACCAATTGGGGGGAAATAGATTGATGTTGAATTGTCTACTGAATTCGGGAACTCAGAAAATAGTGCTATCTCACTATCATAACATTCAGCCCCGGATTCAGATGCTGACTGCCATATACCATCATTTGTAATGTACATTTCTTCAATTTCATCTGTCATTGCAGAAACTTTTAATGAAGAAAAACCTGCAAATAATGTTGCTGATAAGCACATTGTTGTTACGCAGCTTAAAGCTTTTTTTATTATATTCATTTGAATACCTCCATTTTTAAGTGATCGAATTTTAAACATTTTTATACTATTCTGCCGTCTGATATTTCAATTATCCTGTCACACTGTTTTATATTTTTTAATATACTTATTATAAGGTAATATAAATTTTTTCACCACCCTCTCAGTTTAGTCAAAACACCCTTATCCATTTCGCATACAGTATCACATAAAAGCTCAATATCTTCAGATGAATGAGAAGCAATGACAAGAGTTTTACCTTCATCTTTAAGATTAAGCAGATATTGTCTCATATCAGCAACACCATCTTTATCAAGTCCGTTAAATGGTTCGTCAAGAATGAGAAGTTCAGGATTTTCCATTACAGCCTGTGCAATACCAAGGCGCTGTCTCATTCCAAGTGAATATTTTCCAACGTGCTTTTTGCTTTCAGGATTCAGACCGACACTTCGTATTACTTTATAAATATCATCCTTTTTAATTTTTCCTTTTATATCTGCAAGAAATTTAAGATTTTTGTATCCGCTGTACTCAGGAAGGAAACCCGGAGTTTCGATTATCAATCCGCAGTTTTCAGGAACATCAATATCCTTGCCTACTTCTTTTTCGTTTACAAGAATCTTCCCGGAAGTTATTGGAACAAATCCGCATATACATTTCATAAGCATTGTTTTTCCGCTTCCGTTTCTGCCTATAAGTCCGTGTATCATTCCTTTTTCAAATTTAACATTAATATTATTCAGAACAGTAACATCTCCGAATTTTTTTACAAGGTTTGAAATTTCTATCATATTATCACCTCTGATTAATGTCGAGTTTAATAGCCTTTCTGAATAAAACAGTCAGTAATCCGATGAATACAGTTACTGAAATCAAAACAGTTACGCAATATGTAAATGTCGGATTGTTAGTAAGCCCGCCGACATCCAGTTTATCAACCGTTATCCATGTTACAGGAGAATACCAACGAGCAGATGCATTATTAAAAAAGGTTTCAGCGAAGCAACTGAAAATTATTATTATACTGCTGACAACACTTCCTATGTAATTGGTATTTGTAATTGTATTCAGGAAATAAATTATCATTCCAAGCATAATCGCTGTCATTACCGATAGCAGAAATGTAAACCAGACTGCCTGCAAAGGCGTAAAATAGTTTATTGTGAATTTTGGAACATTAATAAAATTATAGCCGAATTCATGAGTAAGATTTGATGCAGATATGGTTTTGAGGTTTTTTCCCCATTCCGATGATATTTCGGATGTCGGCAGAAGAAGCAGAACAGAACAGACAAATATATACAGATAATATAAAACTGATGATATAATAATGTAAAGGAACTGCCCGAGATGCCATTCGCTTTTTCTGCATCTTGAAATAATATACATTGCGTTATCATCAATAAACGGAGCATTGCTGAACAGCAGAAGCAATGGAATTGTAAATATAAGCTTCTGATGATACTGAGTATACAGAAACGGATAAAACCATATTGAAGCAGGTTCTTTAAGGTAGTCGCACATATTTTTAAATGATCTTGTATTATCAAAAACAAGAAGGAAAAGCAGTATTCCAATAATATAAATACGATAATCCTTCTGCCACTTTCTCAGATTCTGAATACATATATGGAAAATAACTTTAAGTGATTTCACAGCGTATTCTCCTTTCTGCTCTGAAATAAAACACTACTGAAAACAATGAACCTAAAAGAATGAATACAAAGCAAATATAAAGTGATGAAATCAAAGGGCTGTCTGATATTGCAGAAGAACTGATTGACAGAGTCCAAAGGTCTGTATACTTTCCTGTGCCTATTGTAAAAAGCTCCAGTATGTAGCTGATTACAAGCGGAGAACATACTGCTATGTATGAATTCATAAAAAACGAAGAAACCATAAGTCCTGAAACCGACCATGCTGACACACTTACTGAATAGTGCAGTATAAGTACGAACAGGAATAATAAGCCTCTTTCATTTATTAACTGCGTAAATGTATCAGTATAAATATATCTGTTATCTACAAAATCAGGAAGTGTTATATACAGAATACCTACACTCAGAAACATTCCGACAAATACAGTAACAAAAGATATAATTGACTGAACAAATATATAGGCAAATATACTTTCAGAAGCAGATGTTCTTCCGATAATATTATACGCTGAACTTTCATTCCATTCACGGCAGTAAACTGAACTGAACGGAAGTGCAGCAAACAATACAATCAGATTTCTGTATGAACTGATAAACAAGGCATTGTGAAAACTCTGAACAACATACGGATTTCCGTCTGTATATGCGCCCAAAAGACAGATTGAAGTTATTCCTGCGATTGATAAATACAATAATGGGGAGATAAAAAGTCTTTTTAAATATGAAAAAATCAATTTCATAAATCACCTCAGAGCATCATTCCGCTGACTGCATCGACATATAACGGGTTAAGCAGACTGCCTTCTTCACTCTGAAAGCCGAAAACCCATACAGGACGAACCATATATTCATCTGTTTCAACACCTTCGTAATAGTATGTCAATGCTTTAAGTTCGCAGCCGAATATTGTTCCGCTTTCAGCTGTTCCTTCAATATAGTTTTTAATTTGTGAAACAGCTGTTTCAGGGGAACAGATATGAGCGTTTTTTCCTGTTTCTGAGATTTCAGGAATGTCACGGGCATTGAATTCTATTAATCCGTTTTTGTTGAAAAGACCATAGATTTGTGTATCAACAGAATGCCATTCTGAACTCAATATTTGTCCGAATGATTGTTTTGAAACAGGTAACTCTCCAAGCATAACATCAAAAGAAACAGCATAAATATCTTCTTTAAGCTCTTCATGCTCAAATCCGTGAATAAAATATGTATCGTCAATATATTCTGTAACTTGTCTATCAAATGAATAAATATGTGGTTCAGAAACTTTGATATCTAAAGTTCTGATTATTCTGTTCATTTCAGATACAGGTTGTTCAGAACTGAAATTTTTGAATACAATATTTGGAAATTCGGATTTAATTTGTTCAAATGGTTTGGGCATATATATTGCTGCAAGTATTTTGTGTGGTTCATACTCATATTCATTCCAAAAAGTAACTGTTCCGTCCATAAAATTGACCCAGGAATTTTCTTTAAGATACAGAGTATAATTTCTCTCATCATGATGCTGTATTTCGACAGGATCATCAGTACAATGCGGAAACAGTTCTTCAGCAAGTGATGCATCAAAATTGCGGAATTTTGCCTTTGTTACGTTGTAGCTTTCAGGATATTCTTCAGGAATTGTAAATTTATAAACAAGGTCTTCTCTTGGAGATTCGTTTAGATTACCGTCAAATACTATTTCTTCCGTATTTATGTTCTGACCGGTGGGATAGCAGCCTGTTGCAAATATGGAACATATTATTCCACAAATAAAAAAACTTGTTTTTTGTTTCATATTTTCTCCTGTTTTAAATTAATTATATAATTATTGTGAGTACAATGACGAATAAGATTGTATTTAATAAGTATTAATTTACTATAATAAAGAAGCACCACACAAAATACAACAATGCTTGAAGAATAATCAAATAGTGCATTTATATATGTGTAGTGCTTTTCTGTGAGTGAATATATATTGTAATCAAACTACACTAAGCTAAGTTGAGCGATTTTGATTTATCAATAAATTTCTATTTCATCTGCTATACTCGTTAACAGATCCATTCGCCATCCATTTCAGAATAGTAGTATCCAGCCTTCCCTTTAAGACAAACATATTCATTTATGTATACTGAATGAGTATAGTATATCCATCTTATATCAAGCGAAGTAAAGTACGCTGGATTTGAATACGCCGTTGTATGATTATCGTTATATATAGTTAATGTCATAGGTGCGCCTGACACAGTTCCATAAGTTGGATATATTTTGGCGAAATCATTACCTGTTCCGTTTGCTGCGTTCTTTTTAATAGAAGAAGAATACGCTGAGTTGTCTCGTCCGAGTCTGAAGCTATAAGACCCCTGTGAAGCAAATGCCATTATGTTTGTAAAACCAATTGAAAGAACAACTGAAGATAACAGTGCAGTTAATATTTTCTTTTTGCTTTTTGTCATAATATGACCTCCTAATAAAAATTTTTGTCCTTAAAATCCACATTCAACACAAAAATGTTGAAAACCGCACTTGACCTTCGGTCAAGTGTATTACAGTAATACACTGCTTTTGGCAATAAACCATTTACTTCTGTGTGAATGCGATTTAAGGTTACACGATTGGATTATGTCTGATTACATTTTGTAATCGCCGATGATGTTTTGTGAGTGATTACTGTTTCCTGAAATTTCGACTTTTGCTTTTTTACATTGTTTTTTATTATTCCGCCAATGACAAGCATAAAAACAGAATTTACAGAAAAATAGCAACTTTGATAAACTATTAAAGCATTAAAAACAATAGAAAGAGCAAAAACGCTTACTTCAATTATCAAAATAATTCGAGCTATATTTCGATAGTAATAATGTTCTTCGTTGTCAAGTCTATGGTTTTTATCTTCCACCGGAACAAGAATAAATGTTATTATAGTAGTAATGCACATAAACAAAATCATAAAAATCCTTGAAATCATAATTTTGTTCATTGATAACATTAATATAGTATAATAAATGACAGAATACAAATAACACCTTAATGTAGTTTCTGCATGTAACCCACCTGCAAAACTTCTTAAAGGAACAAAAAACAGTAAAAACAATACGCCGAACAATAAACGATTGAAGAAAAGACTAATAATTAAAGCAGAAATAGCATTAAACAATAACAAAATCATTTGCCGTAATCCAAACAAATATATATCTGAATTTTCCTCGTTAATTATATGTTTGCTTATCATCCTTTCAACAATTATTTTTGAAACGGTATCAAGCATTAGAATTTACGAAGCTTTTTTACACTTTCGGGAAGCTTTGGCTGATGAAGCAAAAATACGCAAGTAGTATTTGCTGTCAACGTAGCAACTAATTTTGAAGCCATAGCTGTAAGCATCAATAAAGCGTTCATATTATCACCTCCTCTGTGCTCACATTATATCACAAATATATAAATAAAACGACGTATTGACGTGAATGGACAAATCAGCGACGTAAAAGGAAATAAAATGTCAAAACACCCAAAATCAAAGATTGATTTTGGGTGTTTTGCTATCTTAAATATAATATTATTTCCGATGTAAAGACTTCGCTGGTATAGTTGAATTTTGTAGTACCATGATATTTCCTTACGATTCTCTTTATGTTTTGCAGTCCTAATCCATGTGAAGAACTATCTGATTTTGTTGTTATAAATCTTCCATCATCTACTAATAATTTACCTGAATAAGAGTTTTCAATATTAATGTACAGCATACCATTCTCAAAAACAATTTTAATATGTATGAATTTTTCACTTTCTACATTTTTGGCAGCTCTGATTGCATTGTCAAGGATATTTCCCATTATTACCATTAAATCCATAGGTTCGATATTCAGCTTACATGGTACACGACATTGAAGTTCTGCTGATATATCGTATTTTTTCATCTCAGCGTATTTTATATTCAATATCGAATCTACAACAAGATTCTGAGTATTTGAGAATATAACAACAGAACTTAGCTTTTTCTCAAGATACGAAACACTTTCATCTATTTTATTACCATTATCTCTGATTGACATTTGTTTCAATAAGCTGATTTGATTTGCAATATCATGTCTGAAAGCGGATAATTCTTTTTCGGTTTCCTGCATATATATACATTGTTTACGGTAATGCTCTTTTTCTTCTTTTAAGGCAATGTTACTTATTTTTTCTTCATATGTTTCAATTATACTGTCATAAATAAAGAAGGACATGACATTAATTGACAATAGAATAATAAATAATGCTGAAATATGTATTGTTTTCAAGGTATTCATCTGAATTGTAATTATAACTGAAGCTATAGAAAGCATAGGTATTGAAATAAAGCAAATCCAGATAAATACAGGAAGTTTTATATCTTTTTTTGAAATTTTAACATTTTCAAATATAACTGAGACCATGTAAATTGTAAGGTTATAAAGCACAATACTTGTTATTTTTTTGTATGGTGATTCTGATATCAATGATGTATTTAAAGTATCTCCCATTAGAGCACAAACTGTTTCGATTATCAACATCATCAAGAAAATTAATCCTACAGAAATAATCCTTTTTTCAAATGAGCATTTATATCTGAATGAAATAATTAGCAATGCAATTATATTTACCATAATATTGATAATCGGAATATTTCCGATTAATAGTGAAAAAACAGTTAAAACAGGATATGCCATATAGAGCAGCTTATATAAATCATTATTTCGCTTGTTATCATAATGCATAAATGCATTCATAAACCTTGAAATATAGAAAATTCCGAAAAAATCAGATATAATCTGAAATATTGTGTATAAAGAAAATGACATACTTATCCCTCCCTGAATAAATCAAGTTTGAATGATGTTACATCATTATGATATGTTTTACCAATTTCAAGTGCTTCACCATTATATAGAACAACATTTTCATAATGATATTCCTTTATATAAGCTGAATTTACCAAGATTTTTCTGTGGATTCTTATAAAGCCGTATCTTTTAAGTTCTTTTTCAAGATTCTTCAATGATTCATGGATAGAAACCATATCGTTCTTAGTGTGCATATCAGTTGTATGATTATAAACATCAAAATACAGAATATCTTTAAGTTTTATTTTGAATTTGTCTGAACCTATTGTATATGTAAAATTATCTGTAAATCTACCTGAGATTTTCAGATATCTATTCATGATTTTATCAACAGTATTCTGTTGAATGGGCTTGATAATAAAATCTAATGGATGTGTTTCATGCAATCTTATGCTGTATTCCATTTTCCCCGAAATATAAACGATTTGTTGGAGCTCATCATCCATAATATTGCGAATATGATTGGCAATATCTATACCTGATTTTTCATCTATCTCAATGTCGAGGAATATCAAATCAAAAGCTTCATCATTTTTTAACGCTTTAAAAAAACTTTCACTACTTGTATATGGTTCTACTTCTATAGTTTCTCCTGTTTTACTACTGTAATTTGCAAGCATTTTTTCCATGCAAGAACATATTTCTAATATGTCATCAACAATAGCTATTCTTATCACACACATCACCGCCTTTTCTACATTATATCATTTATATCAAAAGTTTTCAAGATTAAAGTATCAATCGCTAAGGTTACAAATCTGTTCACTTAAAAAAATATATCATAAGTCGCAGAAAAAATCAATATTATATCGTGAATAGCAATTACTCTTACAGAGCGTGACTTGAATTAAGCAAGCTCAACAAGGTGTCATGTTTATTCTATATGCAAAGATATCACTTACTCAAATAATAAATCTGATCTCTCAACAGATTGGTATTATCTCTTATCTGCTGAATCTGTTCTTTCATTTCTGCAATATCTTCATCATAGATATGCCCGGTTTCGTTTACACGCCTTGCAATCTGATTGATATTGTTTGAAACGTTTGACATCTGATATGTCATTTCACAAACCTGTTCCTTGTCAACATACGCAAGAAATCCCTGCAAAACCATTGTAATAATGAACTGGCTTCTTGACTTCATTCCACTGTTCTGAAATTTCTTTTCAATTGCTTCATACTCTGCATCGGTCAGACGAATCTGCATATAGCGTCTCTTTCTTTTTGTTTCATCCATTTTTCTGTTTTCTCCTTTTTCTGAATCTGGGGTTTTAGGGGCAGCGCCCTTAACAAGCATTTGTATAGTCGGAATTATCATTTTTTCAAAAATGTAATGCGACTATACCGAGCTTGCTGGTAGTGAAATCTGCCCTTTTTGGCTTACAGCCAAAATGAAACCTTCGGTTTCTTCTGAAAAGCAATATTTTTGATTTTCAGAATTGGCTTGAAATTGAAAATGCCTTTTCTTTCTCTGTCAGCATTTTCATTGTTTCAATTATAGCATAACTCCTGATTTTTACAAGTGGTAAAATGAAAAAAGTTTTTATCCCTTAATTTTTTATCGGTGATTTTCACCGATGTTTTTTTCTTTCAAAATCACGATGCTATTGGACTTTTTGGGTGTTTTTATAATTCTGTTGTTTCAAATACTCTTTTCAGCCTGAAAAGTTTGTTGAAAATGGAACTGGAAATTTTTATTTCATCGGTGTAGAATGTTATTATCAGGAGCAGAGTAAATACTCTGTTGGATGAAAGAAAGGAGAATTGCGTATGGGTTTATATACAGAAAAGATTGCCCAGAACCAGATGAAGATTGATAAACTCAATGAGCTGATTAAGAAGCATACAGAAAAAAGAAAACAGCTTGTTGACGAAAATGCTCGTTTAAGTTATCTCACTCTTTGTGCTGAGTACAGATGCGAAGGTCAGGAACTGCTTGACATCATCAAGCAGGAACATGAACAATTCGGAAACTCAGATGAAAGTGAAACCGATACTACCAAAACGAAAAAATATGCTGAAACTGAAAGTGAAGATGTGAGCGATTCTGATTTTACTGACCAACTTTCATTCACATAATATCTATAGTGAGAAAAAGAAAAATATAATTTCACATTTACAAACAGCAAAACGAAAAAGTCCATACAGACAATTTATGATGTTCCTGTTTTATTTGATTTGCCATTCGCTTGTTTTTTCAGAATGGTGTTTATGAATTAAGTGTGCTGAATAAATACAAAAACAGATTCCAGAAAATCCGTTCTGTTCAGCATGAAAAATCAAGGGTAAGAAAAATAAAGCGTTGCCCACTCTACAAAGCGTAGATAGAGATAAGCTAAGGAGAAAAATTCGCTATGAAAGAAAACAACAAAACAGTAACTGTCGCTGAAAAGACAGCTTCGATTACAGATTCTGCAATCAGGGTGAAAGTCATATACCCTGAAAATGTTTCGGATTCAATCCGTCGTGAGAAGATTAATCGTATTTACGATATACTTTCCAAACATAAAGCAGTATAAAATCTGAAAAAAGAGTTGCAATTTCAGACGATATGCGCTATCATTATATTGTAGTAAAATCGACTGACGATTGCATTGAAATCGGAGGTCAAAAATGAAAACAAAAACTAATATTGAAACAGGTGTAACAGCAATTTATGTTCGCCGTTCTGTTGCAGACAGAGATAACAATTCATTGTCTATCGAATCACAGAAAGAAGAATGTATCCGTTACGTTGGTGAAGATTCTGCATATCGCATTTATTGTGATAATGGGTTCTCAGGAAAAGATACAGAGCACAGACCTGCATTTCTCACAATGATGCAGGATGCTCGTGACGGACTTATCAGCAGAATAGTTGTTAAGAAGTATGACAGATTCAGCCGTAATCTTCGTGATTACCTTAACGTAAGTGAAGAACTTGACAAACTTGGAGTTTCAGTTTATTCGCTTACAGAGCCTTTCAATACAAGCACAAAGGAAGGAAGACTTATGAGAAATAATCTTCTTTCTTTTGCTGAATTTGAACGTGAAACAATTGCAGGACGTGTAGCAGATGCATACAGCACCAGAGGACGTGAAACAGGTTTCTATCAGGGTGGTGTTATGAGTTTTGGTTATCGCCCGGAGAAGATGACAGTAAACGGCAAGAATGGTTCTGTACTTGTTGCTTCAGAACAGGCTGAGGCACTCAAAAAGGCTTATGAGATGTATGCTGAACAATCGGTTTCGCTTCGTGATGTGATTGACTACCTTAACAGCGGTGAGGTTTCTATAATCCGTACAGACAGATATGGCGGTAAAAACGGAGAGCATAACGGAAAGCTGAATATATCTTCGCTTTCAGCTATCCTTGCGAATCCGTTGTATGTAAGAGCCGATAAAGATGTATATGCTTTTTTTCAATCGAAAGGATATGAAATCATTGATGATGTATCTGCTTATGACGGAGTGCATGGAGTATTTATTCACGATAACAGCAATGGTGGTAAGTATGTAAAGGTCGGCTATCATGAAGGGTTAATCAATTCTGAAACATGGTTGAGAGTACAGGATAAAAAGGCTCGAAACGTAACTTTCGCATCCAATCGCAGAGCTTACAATTCATGGCTTATCGGTTTAATCAAGTGTAAGGATTGTGGCTATGGTGTTATGATTGATGTGCAGGTCAAGAAGAAAAGCGGTAAGCGTTACCGCTATCTTATTGACAATGGCTGGGCAACAGAGCGTTTATGCGTTAAGAGAAGCTATCAGACAGTAAGAATTGCTGATGTGGAAGAATCCGTATTCAACGCTATGCAGGACAGAATCAATCAGCTTGAAATCGCAAAGAAACAGAAAAATGCTCCCGATATGGAAACCGAGAGCATAAAGGCAGATATTCTTCGTATTGATGATGAAATACATTCGCTTATGGACAGAATGGCGAAAGCAGATGATGTTGTATTTGCATATATTCAGCAGAGAATCAAAGAGCTGCATACCAAGAAGTCAGAATTGGAACACAAAATGCAGTCTAAGGCTCGTAAAAACAAGTCTATAGATATTAAGCCTATTACTGAACCTCTCAGCCATTGGGATGATCTGAGCGTTCAGGAAAAGCATGACATTGCCGTTGAAATGATTGATGTAATTTATATTTCTCATTTCAGCAGTGAAATTGAAATCAAATTCGGCATCTGATGCCGTTAAAAAAATGAGTATGTTCGTAATGGTTGATTCTTGTTGAACCGAGCAGTACACGGATTTCTCCGCCGCGGACTTTATCAAAGAGGTCTGATTTCTGCTGTTCAGTTTTCGCATCATGGATATATGCGATTTCCTCCGCAGGAATGCCTTTGGCAATCAGCTTGTCACGAATATCGTCATAAACGCAGAAATCACATTCTTCTTCAAGGGACTCGACCTCAGCAATAGATTTTGAATCCTTAGCATCGTC
>JAZUJY010000058.1:0-27721 GCA_045643005.1 Oscillospiraceae bacterium
ATAACGTTGTAATCAATTTTAAAGCAAGTGAGCAAATGGATTACAATCAACAAATATTCTTCATGGGCGGATATTTATTCCCACAGTCAATCTACTATGACCTTAAACTTGATTACATATGCAAAAGAATAAAATCCAAGCATAAATTCGATTACGATTTAAACGCAATCCTCTCTGACTTAATATACACAAGAATACTGGAACCGAACAGTAAACGTTCATCTTTCAAAACAGCTCAAAAACTTCTTGAAAGTCCTTCCTATGCACTTCATGATGTATACAGATCACTATCAGTCCTTTCCGAAGAATGTGATTTTATTCAGTCTGAAGTGTATAAGAACAGTCTTCTCACAACAAAGAGAAGCGATAAAATTCTTTACTACGATTGTACTAACTACTACTTCGAGATTGAGCAGGAAGATGGAGACAAAAAATATGGTAAAAGCAAAGAACATCGACCTAATCCGATTATTCAGATGGGTATGTTCACGGATGGAGACAGTATTCCTCTCGCTTTTTCATTGTTTCCCGGAAATCAAAACGAACAAAAGTCTCTGAAACCACTTGAACAGAAAGTTATCAGAGACTTTGGATGTCATAAATTTATTTATTGCAGTGATGCAGGACTTGGTTCTGAATCAATTAGAGAATTTAATAATATCGGACAAAGAAGTTTTATTGTCACTCAGTCAATAAAAAAACTTAAAAGCGAAGAAAAAGAATGGGCACTGGATACTAAAGGATTCAAGAGATTATCTGACGATAAAGAAATTGAAGATATCTCAAAACTCGATCCTGATGATAAGGATGTATACTACAAAGAAGATCCATACACTCCAAAAAATATTCATCAGACAGTAATTGTTACTTACTCTCCTAAATATGCTGCATATCAAAAGACAATACGTGAAAAACAAATTGAAAGAGCTGAAAAAATGCTGTCAGAAGGTAAGCACAAGAAAACAAGAAAGAACCCTAATGATCCAGCTCGTTTTATTAATCAGATATCAGTAACAAACCAGGGTGAAGTCGCTGACAAAAAGGTCTACGCTCTCGATAAAGATAAAATAGCTGAAGAAGCAAGATATAACGGATTATACGCATTATGTACTGATATTCTGGATGATGATCCTAAGAGCATTATCAGTGTAAGTGAAGGAAGATGGCAGATCGAAGCCTGCTTCCGTAATCTTAAAACCGACTTTGAAGCCAGACCGGTGTATGTCAAAACAGATCAGAGTATTACTGCACATTTTCTCGTATGTTTCCTCGCTCTGTTAATTTACAAGCTCCTTGAAAAGAAGCTTGATAAAAAATATACATGTGATGAAATACTCGGCACACTTAAATCCATGAACTTTGCTGATATTCAGGAACAAGGTTATATGCCACTTTATGAAAGAACAAAAATCACCGATGATCTGCACGAAAAATGCGGGTTTAGAACGGATTTCAAGTTTATTACCAAGCAGAAAATGAGAACAATTGAAAAAAACAGCAAGCACCATTAATTACCAGAAAAATAACTACTTTTCCGGAAAATTATCAACAGCCTCTAAAAAACGTATCTACGTTGATTAGAGGCTGTTTGTTTGTTGATAACTGTCAAACTCGGGATTATAGCATTGAAAGGGCGGATAGTCAAGGGGAGAGCATGAAAAATTTCCTTCTGACGATTCAGTAAGGACTGACAGACTGCGTATTGTTTTTATATATTTGAGTTGCTGTAGAATGAACTGTCTCTGTTGGCACCGAGTTTGGTATGCCAGTCTTTTGATATATATCTTTTCAGATCGGCAAGGTCCGCGATGTCAACTTTGCCGTCACCGTTTATATCAGCTATTGATTCAGAGAAATTTTCACCAAGCTGTCTGTAGGAACTGTCATCCATAAGGTAGAGGGAAAGGCAGGTAAGATCAGTAAGATCTACGATCCCGTTGCCTGAAAGGTCACCTGTGTATTCAGATTCGTGAGTGTAATATAATTGATAACTGTAATAATTTCCTTCCATTACAGTATAATAATAATTCACAAGGTCGTTGAATACATCAAAATAACTAAGTACAATGCCGGTATTTGACTGATCTCGTCCTTGGCATCCGAAACAATACTTTTCGATAAGTCTGACAGAACTTGCAAAAGAGATCTTTTTCAGACTTTCAATTCCGTAGCATGCATACGCAGCTGCTTTTTCTCCGTTAAGAACATATATATTTTGTAAGTTGTTTGAACTGTCAGACGTTGAAAAATCATATTTGTGAACAGTTTGGGAATTTTCATTTTCAAATGCAGTATCTGTTTTATTTGCAAACATGTTCAGAACTACTGATAATTCTTCAGGGACGTCTTTGTTTGCTGCTGAAAGATCCATATGACCGGGTTCGATGTTTTCAAGATATAATGATGTAAGATCTTTACAGTTGGCAAATATGCCCTTTGAAACAATGTAGTCAGGGTTCAGGATTTCTGCCTGTGACAATGAAGTTGATGCAAAAGCAAGTTCATTGATAACAGAAACGCTCTTTGGTATGCTGCATTCTTTCAGAGCATTGCATTTCTCAAAAGCAGATTTTCCTATAACTGTGATCGTTTCAGGCAGAACAACTGTTTCGACCGGAATATTGTAAAATGCAAAATCAGCGATTTCTTCTCCTCCTGATACAGTTATCTTTTTGATCTTATAATCGTTCATTACAGAAAAATCAGGATCGATATTATCCGGCAGGTCATTTGTAAATGAATATGTATCAGTATCACTGTTGTATGTACAGGTGAGCTTTGTATCAAATGAAATATTAGCTTCACTGTTGAAGAGATATCCAAGCAGCGAACAGTGAACAGTCTGAGAGTTTTCATTTTCAGAGACGGTCTGAGGCTTAAAGTCGTTCCAGAGTTCCTTGTCTGCAGACGGAAGAGTAAGCTCCTCAATATTTTTAAATTTTTTCAGAGCGTTGTCTGCAATTTTAATTTTTTCCTTTTCACTTTTGTTTTCAATAACAAGCTTTGTTACTGATGAAGCTGTTTCCTCATCAAAAATATCTTCAAGCAGACCTGAGCCTGAAATTACCATCATTCCGCTTTCATATGTTCTGCAGCTTAAAGTATCGTTTAGTTTTTCTTCACTTTTTAAAGTTTCTTCAGGTTCAGTCTGATAATTAATAAAAACTGAAGGAATATCTTTCATTTTCAGTTCATGAGTATTTATCTGCGCATTACGATCGAAAAAGTCAGTTATTTTGTTTTCATTATTCTGCGGTTCTGTTTTTGTTATGTCGGATGTAATGATTTCTGTACCGGTTTGAAGCTCGTTTCCTTCTGTTATTACGGTATTTTTCCATTCCTCTTCTGTTCCGGCGTATTCTATATGTGAAAGATTTTCATTGTTACCAAAATTATTTACTCCGATAACAGAAATAGTATTTGGGAGAGTAACAGATTTGAGTGTAGGAATAGAACTAAACGCATATGGTGCTATTTGGTTTCCGCCTAAAACATTGATTTTTTCAAGATTAATCCTATTATACCATGAATTGCAGAACGTATCATTGGTAGAAAAAGAATATTTTACACAGTAGTTATCAATCATAATTACTTTGTCTGCAAAAATATTTCTGATTATTGATAATGCTGTTCGATCTTCTTTAAACGAATATTTTCTGAAAACACTTTCATTTTCATAAAGATAATAATCAAGATGACCCGGCTCAAGATTTGCAAAAGTGAGTTCTTTTAACAGTCCGCATCCTGTAAACGCACCTTTTTCTATTATATAGTCAGGATTTGTAATTGATGCAGATTTGAGGGATGTAAAGGCAAAAGCCATTTCGCCAATATATTTAATATTTGAAGATAGTTCGCAGTCATCCAGATATGTGCAGTACATAAAGGCGTGTCTGCCAATATCAGTTACTGATTCAGGTATTGAAACAGACTCAATTGTCGTATTGTAAAAAGCAAAGTCGGTAATCGCTGTTCCGCCTGTGACTGTTACTTTTTTCAAATTGTAATCTGCAAGCAGAGCATTGTATTTTTTATCAGCATCTCCATAATTAGTCCATGCTGATGGATTGGAAATTGTTATAACATCTGAAAGATCGTCATCATAAGGACACTTTGTAACTTCATTTTTACATGTGCTGTTTTCATAGTCAAAAAGTTCTGCGATTTTTGAATGGTGAAGGGTTTTTCCGTTTTCTTTGTAAGGATCAATCTTTTCCGGTTTGAATTCTGCCCAAAGTTCACTTCCTGCAGTTGGGAGCGTCAGTTCTTCAACATTATGAAATTTGTTGAGCGCGTTCGGTGCAATGCTTATTCTGTTGTCTTCATTTTCATCTTCGATGATGAGCTTTGTAACGTCCTTTACATCATCTTCGCTAAAAATGTCGGTCAATACGCCGCTGCCTTTGATAAGCATTGAACCGTCACTGAATATTCTGTATGCTACAGTATCCTTAGTTAATTCTTTAACAATTACTTTTGCATCACCATCTTCAGTAAGAGCAGGCTGATCAGTTTCGGCAAAAACATTTCCATAAACGCCTGCAGCTGAATAAACCATAAGAAGAGACAATGCTCCCGCTAAAATTCTTTTTCCGTTCATATTAAATTCCTCCGTGTCTTTTGTTTTATATCTTTTTATCTTTTAATAAATTTTCAGATCGTATCTGATCTGAAAATATTCACATAATTTTATTATATCAATATTTTATAAAATGTCAAGCATTATTATGCGATTGGGAGATTTTAACATATCGGTTCTGACAGGGGTAAGAAGCTGTAAATTCAATTATATATATCATTTGTTGACAAGAAATTTTGCTTGTGATAATATATAAAATGTTGATCAAAGATGAATGTACAGAAAGGAAAGCAGAATAATGATAAAAGCTGTTGTATTTGATATTGGCGGAGTGCTCGAAAAATTTGAATGGGAAGCATATCTTTCAAAATATTTTGATGACAGGACAATAGGAGTACTGACCGAAGCAACATGGAAAAATCCGTGCTGGCGTGAATTTGATGTAAATAATATTCCTTTTGAGGAAATAGTAAATAAAATGATAAGCTCTTTTCCTGACTATGAAAAAGAAATACGTTTTGTTTTTGAACACCTCGGAGAATGCATCAGCATACAGCCGTATGCAATTCCATGGATAACAGAACTGAAAAGCCAAGGATACAAAGTATACTTCCTTTCAAACTACTTTGAATACCTCATGGATGCCAACCGCGATGCCATCAGCTTTATCCCGTACACCGACGGCGGTGTTTTCTCCTGCGACATCCATCTTGCCAAACCCGACCCCGAAATATACCGCTTTTTCTGTAAAAAATACGCCCTCGACCCATCCGAATGTCTGTTTTTCGATGACAGACCCGAAAACGTCGAAGGCGCCAAATCAGTCGGCATGAACGCCATAGTATTCCGAACCTACGACCAGTCCCGCACCTCCGCCTCCGCTTTCCTTTAAATTGCGAATGTAAATGCGAAGGTGCAGGGCGACCGCAAAGCCCTGCAACCCAGTCAATTATGCCGAACAATCATCTATGCGGTTTTAACAAATAAAAATGCAATCGCGAAGGTGCAGGGCGACCGCAAAGCCCTGCAAACCTAAATCGATCCCCAAACTTTAACCTTTTCTTCATACCTCACCCTTCACCATATCAATATCCCCCTCATACTTCACCCTTATTTTTCTCCTTGCCACAATATAACATATAACATGCGCCGTAATCGTAATACTCCATGTAATAGGATAAGAATAATAAACCGTCCTTACCAGATGATACTGCGGTATCTGAAATACAGTTGCTATCCATAAAAGTCTCAGTGCACATGCACCTATAAGCGAAACGATCATCGGAACAACCGAATATCCGAGACCTCTGAGTCCACCTACCATAACATCCATTATTCCGCACAGCGCATACGTACCGCATATAATTTTCAGTCTCACCATACCGGCTGCAATGACAGCCGCATCACCTTTTGCATATATACCAAGAAGCTGCGGACCGAACAGAACGACTGCATTTCCGAGAACAATACCCACAATGGTAACACAAAGCTCGCCTCTGAGAAGTATCTTGTTGAGACGGTCATATTTTTTAGCACCAAGGTTCTGACTCATGAATGATATCGTAGACTGATAGAACGCATTCATCGCAAAATAAACAAAACCTTCGATATTTGCGGCCGCCGAATTTCCGGCAATAACAGTCTCACCGAACAGATTTACCGATGACTGGATAACTACATTTGAAAGGGCAAACACAACACCCTGAAACCCTGCCGGCAGACCGACTCTGAGTATAAGCTTTAATTTGTGAAGCGTGATCTTTATTTTTTTGAGTTCAAGCTTGAGAGCACCTGTTTCTTTTATAAGACATCTTATTACAAGTGCAGCCGATATGGACTGTGAAATAACTGTAGGGATCGCAACACCGGCAACATCCATGTTAAGTCCGATCACGAAAATAAGATTTAATATAACGTTTATGACACCTGCTGCAGACAGATAGTACAGAGGACGTTTGGTATCACCGATCGCTCTGAGAACAGCACTTCCAAAGTTGTAGATCATGTTTGGTATCATTCCGAGAAAATATATTCTCAGATATCGTGTCGCTGAACTCAAGACATTCGGATCAGTCTTCATAAGTATCAGCATGCTTTTTGCACATGTTACGCCGACAATGGAAAGAATCGCTCCGCTTATGATACTCAGTGCAACTGAAGTATGAAGCGTTTCACTTAAGTCCCTGTCCTGCTTTGCTCCGTAAAATCTTGCAGCAGTGACATTTGCACCGACTGAGAGACCTATGAAGAGATTAGTAAGAAGATTTATTAAAGAAGTCGTGGAGCCGACCGCAGCAAGTGCAGTTTTTCCGGCAAATCTTCCGACTACTATTATATCAGCTGCATTGAAAAGCAGCTGCAGAATACTTGAAAACATGAGCGGCAGGGTAAATGCAAGCATTTTACTCAGTATAGGTCCGCTGCACATATCCATTTCGTACCTGCCTTTTTTAGAAAACATTTTGATCACCTGTTTTTTCTGATATGTAAACTCAAATATTTTTAAAAGGAGAAATATTTATGTCTTTAATTTTAGCATCAGCCTCACCAAGACGAAAAGAGCTGATAAATTTTATTTCAAATGATGTGGTAATAATTCCGTCAGATGCCGATGAAACCTTGCCTGAGGATATCATTCCGTCAAAGGCATCGGAGTATCTTTCAACAATAAAAGCAGAATCTGTTTATAATTCAAATCCTGACGACATTGTGATAGGATGTGATACCATCGTTCTTGTAAATGATGAAATACTCGGAAAACCGAAGGACAGGGAAGATGCCTTCAGGATGTTAAAGCTCCTGTCAGGAAATGTCCATCAGGTAATCACAGGGGTAACCATCATTTCAAAAGATAAAAAAGATGTCTTTTCCGAATCGACAGATGTTGAATTCTATCCGCTTTCCGACGAAGAAATATACAGATATATCGACACCGGCGACCCTTTTGACAAGGCAGGAGCTTACGGAATACAGACTGAAGGATGTCTGCTTGTCAAGGGCGTGAAGGGAGATTTTTTTAATGTGGTCGGTCTTCCGGTCGCAGAGCTGAAGAGACATCTTGACAGTTTTATTTGATATGTATAAAAATAATAATGTGTCGTTTGATTTGATAAACGACACATTGTTTTTTTATTTGACAAAAAGAATTAAAGAAGAGTAACTCCGTGTTTGTCACATTCTGTGAACGTACTTTCTGGCCATACTGAAACCTGAACTTCACCGATGTGAGCTTTTTCAAGAAGGAACATGCACAGTCTTGACTGACCGATACCGCCGCCCATAGTAAGAGGCAGAGTTCCTGAAGTTATCATCTGATGATAAGGGAACTTGTTTCTGTCAAGAGCATCAGCAATTGTAAGCTGTTTCTGAAGAGAAGTTTCATCTACTCTGATACCCATGGATGAAATTTCAAGGCTGCTTTTGAGAACATCGTTCCATACAAGAAGATCACCGTTGAGTTCCCAGTCGTCATAGTCAGGAGCACGTCCGTCATGACGCTTTCCGCTTTTGAGTGTCTTTCCTATCTGCATTACGAAAACGGTTTTGTACTTTTCAGTAATGATGTTTTCACGTTCCTTTGAAGTCTTGTCAGGATACATATCCTCAAGCTCCTGGGAAGTAATGAAGAAAGGCTCATCGCATACTACTGAACTCAGTACAGGGTATCTTAGACTTACTTTTCTCTTTGTGTAGGCAACAGCCTTTACGATAGACTTTACTGCATCCTTGAGATACTCGATGTTTCTCTGTTCTCTTGTGATGACCTTTTCCCAGTCCCACTGATCAACAAATATTGAATGGATATTGTCAACATCGTCGTCTCTTCTGATAGCATTCATATCAGTGTAGATACCTTCACCCGGCTCATAGTGATATCTGTAAAGAGCCATGCGCTTCCATTTTGCAAGCGACTGAACAACTTCAGCTTCAAGGTCCATTTCCTTTATAGAAAAATCAACCTTTCTCTCCACTCCGTTCAGGTCATCATTTATTCCGCTGCCTTTCTGTACTATAACAGGAGCAGTAACTCTGTCAAGTGTAAGCGCAAAAGACAGTGCCTGCTGAAAAATATCCTTGATATACTTTATTGCATGCTGGGTCTCTCTGAGCGTAAGCGCTGACTTGTACCCATCCGGAATACTAAGTGATCTCGACATATCGATCATCCTTTCCAATAAAAAATGCTATAGCGAAGGTGCAGGGCGACCGCAAAGCCCTGCGACCTGTATGTTACGTCAAACAAAAAATCTATGCGGTTTTAACAAACGAAATATGTTATAGCGAAGGTGCAGGGCGACCACAAAGCCCTGCGACCTGTCAATTATGCCAAACAAAAATCTATGCGGTTTTAACAAACGAAATATGTTATAGCGAAGGTGCAGGGCGACCGCAAAGCCCTGCGACCTGTATGTTACGTCAAACAAAAATCTATGCGGTTTTAACAAACGAAATATGTTATAGCGAAGGTGCAGGGCGACCGCAAAGCCCTGCAAACCCGTCAATTACGCCAAACAATTATCTAACATTACCAACAGTTCTAGGATAAAGAGTAACATCTCTGATATTAGCAACCCCTGTTACATACATAATAAGTCTCTCAAATCCAAGACCAAATCCACCATGAGGAACAGAACCAAATTTTCTGAGATCAAGGTAATCACTGTAAAGATCAAGATTCATACCTCTGTTCTTCATCTCTTCAACAAGCTTGTTGTAATCAGCCTCACGTTCACTTCCGCCGATGATCTCACCAACGCCGGGAACAAGAAGGTCAACTGCAGCAACAGTCTTTCCATCAGCATTCTGCTTCATATAGAATGACTTGATAGCCTTAGGATAGTTAGTTACAAATACAGCCTTCTTAAATACCTTTTCAGCAATATATCTTTCATGTTCAGTCTGGAGATCGCAGCCCCATTCAACAGGGTACTGGAAGTCTTCACCTGAATTTTTGAGAAGTTCGATTGCCTCAGTGTATGTAACAACACCGAAATCATGTGAAATAAGGTCTTCAAGTCTTGCAATTATACCTTTTTCAAAATGATCGTCGAAAAATTTCATTTCATCAGGACATGTATCGAGGAGCTTTCTGATAACTGTTTTTACCATATCTTCAGCTGTTTCGATAACATCAGGAAGTTCAGCAAATGCTATTTCCGGTTCAACATGCCAGAATTCAGCAAGATGCTTAGGAGTGTTGCTGTTTTCAGCTCTGAAGCTTGGTCCGAATGTGTAGATCTTTCCGTAAGCCATGGCAGCAACTTCACCTTCGAGCTGACCTGAAACGCTGAGTCCTGCTTTTCTTCCGAAGAAGTCGTCTGCACAGTATTCTTCTTCGTTCTTGTATTTGTCAGAGTAACCGATAGTAGTTACCTGGAACATTTCGCCTGCACCTTCGCAGTCACTTCCTGTGATGAGCGGAGTGTTTACATATACGAAGTTTTTGCTCTGAAAATATTCGTGGATGGCAGCAGCGAGAACTGAACGAACACGGAATACAGCATTAAATGTGTTTGTTCTGCCGCGGAGATGAGGCATTGTTCTTAAGAATTCAAGAGTATGTCTCTTCTTCTGGAGCGGATATTCAAGCGGACATTCACCGATAACTTCGATTTCTTTTGCATTTATTTCAACTGAACCCTGGCGTGATTCAACTGCAGTACCTGTAACCTTGAGTGATGTACCGAGCTTGAAAGCCTGTTCATCGTATTTTACATCGAGTGATTTGTCGATTACTATCTGGATGTGCTTGAGAGTTGTACCGTCGTTGAGTTCAATAAAAGCAACGTTCTTTGAATCTCTTGAAGTTCTAACCCATCCGCAGACAGTAACGTCTTTTCCGATTACGGAAGTATCTTTGAAAATTTCCTTGATGTCAGTATGTTTCATAATATCTGATTCCTTTCATAAAAAAATAAAAATCCCGTCCTAAATAAATAGGACGGGATGAATAATTTACCCGTGGTACCACCTAAATTACCATAAAAAATATGGTCACTCAACGCTTCTGTCAAAGCTGCCCGCTTAACGCGCGGATCACGGTTCCTCCTACTTGTCAAAACCAGAAGACTTTCAGATCACTGCTCGGAAGTGTTATTCGCACGGACTCTGATATGCGGTTTCCACTGTCCCGCACTCACTGTGAACGAATTTCCGTGGTACTTCTCTTCGTCACTGCATTTGTATCATTTATTATATAATATCACTAAATAAAAAAGCTGTCAAGTTTTTTAGAGCGCCTTTGAAATAAAAATGTTTCCTCAGCATTTGGAAAAAACAGTACATAATTAACAAATATACTGAAGTAAAGCATAGTTTGCTTGACTTTTAAAAAATCGGGTGATATAATAATATACGGAAATCGCGGGATGGAGCAGCTCGGTAGCTCGTCGGGCTCATAACCCGAAGGTCGTTGGTTCAAATCCGGCTCCCGCAACCAAATGAGAAACCGCTGAATTACGTTTAAACAACGTAGTTCAGCGGTTTTTTCGTATTTACATTTGCAGCTGTAACAGCAGTATTGCAGTTGCAAATGCAGTAAAATCACATGAAAATCTAAGGAACCACTGACTACATGACTCCTGAAGAATATTATTCAAAATGCGCTTAGAAAGGACTGATAAAAATGCCGATAATATAGCAAATGACTATTACTATGATTTTTTTCCATTGAAATAAATATCAAATAGTGATATAATTAAATCTATAATTAAATCAAGAAGAAATTGGAAGAGACCCGTGGGTTCGATGACTCAAAAATTGGGGGTCCAGTTCACTATTGAAGGAGTGCAGGTGATTCGAAAGTATGAAGAAAGGTGATTATAAATGGAATTGAGAGATGTATATGATTGACTTTTTTTGCAAAGCTTCTGAAATTATAGTAAAGATAATAATGCTTTATTCTCAATACATTATTATCTTTGGCTGTTTTTTGGGGATGATTTTAATTTTCTTTGCCCGAAAGATTATCAAAGACGGACTTGCGGCCAGAATAGTATTTTCGGTTTTTTTGGCTGGTTGTATCGGAGCTGTCGTGATATGCAAAATTAATTTTGCGATGAACAAATTTGCTTGCATAATTATGTGTGTATATATAATATGTGATATGAAAAAACTTATTTCGCTTGTGAGAAAGGGTATTAAAAGACAAAATGACTCCAAGAGAAACGGTATTATTTGTGTGGCGCTTTTGACTGCAATATGTGTTGTTTTGTTTGCGGGCGTTATTTCTATCGAAATAAAATATCCTTATAAGATTGATGGAAAGATAATAAGTGTTGTGACAGAAAAAAAAGAAAAGCACACCAGAAGAGGTAATCATGTATATTGGGATGTGTCATACCGTGTCAGTGCCAAAGGCGGAGGGCAGTATAGTGCAGGCTATTATGATTTGCTGTTTGAGGAAAATCCTTCGCCGTTTGCCGACATAGATCTTACAAAACAACATTATGAAGATATGAAGGATAAGAGTATCATGGTTCGTAGTAGTTCAGAGCAATGTGAAAATGAACTGGTAGCCTTGAATGAACAATATTTAATTTTATTTTGGGCATTAGCTTTCTTGTATTTGATTATTTCAGCTTTGATAAAAATGAACAGAAAAATAATAACACTTGAGAAAACAAATTAACCTGAGTTCCCGAGTTTTTCTTAGTCTACATCATGAAATTATAGTTACAATCACATGATAATTCACGCAAATACGTAATTTCTTTTAATGATTGTTTGATTTCCGACTAAAAATATGTTATAATGTAGATATAACAACACAGAGGATATCCCCCGCCTCTGCAGGCGGCGGGTTCTATCTTTCCGCTCAGTCGGAGTTCAATCTCCTACTGAACGAAAGCAATTCTTCGAATTGCCTCTGCTTGTTAAAAGCAGAGCTTTGAAAACGTCAGGCTGATAATGTAGACTAAAAAATTATTGGGAACTAAGGATTATTATATTTTTCTGTTTTACTTTTCTAAAAAATATGCACACAAAAAAATTATAGAATTATAGCCGTCAGTTCTTGATTTTATCGGGAACTGACGGCTTTTTAAACGGCAAACTCCGTAAGTCGGAAACAGATGTCGAAAAATGCGGTCACATACTTGAAAATGTTGGTTGACCGTGATGAAAATGCTGTGATATAATTAAAACAACGGATAATTTTTTTACATTAAAGGAAAGTATAATAAAATGGAAAACAAAGAAGACAGAAGAATATATACGCTTAGTGAAGAAGCACCTGTCAGGGCAGTTGTTAAAATGAGCATACCGCTGATATTCGGTATGTTTGTTATGGTGCTTTACAATCTTGTGGATACATACTTTATCGGACTTACAGGTAACGATTATCAGCTTGCGGCTGTTAATCTTGCATATCCGGTAATGATGGTTACTGTTGCCATATCAAATATGATAGGTACAGGAGCTTCATCATATATTGCACGGTGTCTCGGAGCAAATGAAAAGGATAAGGCGGAGCATACACTGACTGCTGCTTTTACACTTACATTTATAAACAGTATCATAGTCATGGTGTTCGGACTTGCATTTCTGCCGGCTTTAGTCCGGATCCTCGGAGCCAAGGACAATACTTTCGAATTTACAAAGCAATATGTTCAGGTTATACTGGCGGGCAGCTTTTTTACTATGGGAAGCTATACAACAGGTGCATTGCTCAGAAGTGAAGGATCTGTCAGATATTCAATGACGGGAATGATAGTCGGAACAATTTTAAATATCGTTCTTGATCCTCTGTTCATTTTTACACTAAATATGCAGGTAAGAGGTGCTGCACTCGCAACAATTATCAGCAATGCGGCAGGTTTCGGAGTATCCGTTTTATATTATGTACGCAGAAAAACATTGCTTCGTCCGTCATTAAAGAAGCTTTTGCCGACAAAAGAGATACTGGCTCAGATCTACTGGGTCGGAGTGCCTGCATCGCTGGAAACGCTTTTGACTTCGGCTGCTTATACGGTTAATAACAACCTTGCGGTAAATTACAGTGAACTTACAGTAACAGCTATGGGCATAGCTCAGAAGGTACTGTCTCTGGGCAGTTATGTCTACCAGGGATTTGCATCAGGAACGCAGCCTATAATGGGTTATAATTACGGTGCCGGAAATACGGACAGAATGCGTAAGATACTTAAAGCGGGCGTTTTTACAGTTACAGGTACAGAGGCTGTTCTTATGCTTCTTTATTTCATATTTGCACCACAGCTGACAGATATTTTTACAGATTCAGCGGAGGTTATAAAAATTGGTTCACATGTTTTGCGCTGTCTGATATTTATTCTGCCGTTTGTCGGAACGGTATCTATGTGCCGAATGTCATTTCAGGCAATGGGAAAACCGCAGTATGCATTTGGAATAACTCTTGTACGACAGCTCATACTGTATATCCCATTGCTTTTACTGCTGAACCGCTTTCTCGGATTTAACGGTATGCTGTGGGCACAGCCGATAACAGAGGCAATTATGATGGCTGTATCACTTTGGCTGCTCATTCATGTTATAAAAAGAGACAGCAGGAATATAACCTGAGCTTTTTCGATACAGGCAATGTTACCAATATGAGCGAAATATTCTCACACGCTGGCAGCTTAATATCACTTAACATCAGCAACTTTAATATAGAAAAAGTTACTGATATGTCTAAAATGATTTCATGGAGTCAGAATCCGGAAAATCTGGATATCACTAATTTTGTAATAAACAGCGGAACAAATATTGAAGAATTCAGCGATCATTGCCCTGATCTCAAAGCAGTGAAATGTTCACAGTCCTGTTTTTAGTGTTACGATTATATTATTGAATAATTGACAGTGTTATGGTAAAATAAAAGTAAAAGGAGAGGATCGATATGTCATTTGCATTGCCGGATTTAGTATATGGAATCATTGCAGTTATTGTTTTAATTGCTGTAATTAAATTTTTGCTGAAATCGACCATTAAGAAGATCGTCAAAATCATTATCATTTTAGCAGTTTTAGGATTGATATTCGGAGGCTGGGCAGGTCTTAATCTCTCGGATATCAAAAATAAAGTTGATGACAAAATCAGTGCAGAATATTCTTACTGTGATGATAACTTCAGATATTTATAATAACACAGAGCTTTGAACAACACAGAATCCGGAACTATAAATGAATATATTTAAGTTTATCGCCCCCTCTCATATGAGAGAGGGATTTTTTTTGAAAAAATTTTTAAAAAACACTTGACATATACAGTCGGACTGTATATAATATAACTATACAGTTAAACTATATAGTTCGGATGAATAGTTTAACTAAATAGTTATACTAAATAGTTTTACTATACAGAGAAGGAGAGACGATTATGAATCTGACAAAATATCTTCCTTTAACCGAGACAACTTTTTATATTCTTCTTGCACTTAATGAACCCGGACATGGTTATTTCATAATGCAGAAGGTTGAGGAGCTCAGCGAAGGAAAAGTAAGAATAGCAGCCGGGACTATGTATGGTGCAATTGAAAATCTTCTTTCAAGAAAGCTTATTGAGTCTGTTCCGGGAGAGGATAAAAGAAGAAAAATGTACACTGTAACTGAACTCGGAAAAGAAGTTCTGGCGCTTGAAGTACAAAGACTTCAGACACTTGTAGATGCTGCAAAAAAGTATAATTATTGATTTATGATAAAGAGAGAGGATGATTAATATGAAAAAATTTAGATTTTTTGTTAATATAGAAAAAGAAGAAAAGTGGATAAATTCACAGATAGAAAAAGGATATAGACTTGAAAAAGTTTCATTTTTTTCAGGGTATACATTCAGAACGGTTTCAGAAGATGATGCTGTCGGAAACGGTATCGGAACTGTAAAAATAGATTTTCGTCATTTTAAAAATGAAGATGAAAAAAATGAGTATTTAACATTTTTTGAAGACTGCGGATGGCGTAAAATCATATCCTTATCCGGTATGACAGGAGAAGTTTTTTATTTTGAAAAAGTTAAAGCTGAAGCGTCTGATGATATTTTTTCAGATAATGAGTCGAGAGCGGAGAGATATAAAAGAGTTTTGTATGATCTTGGATTTGTTATAGGTTTTGATACGATATGCCTGATAATAAGCAGAGATATGAATAAGGTATTTAAAATAGTATGTTATCCTCTGTATTTATTATTAGTAATAAGTTTTATTTATTGCTTATATCTATATATTTCCTCTAAAGATCATAGTAATAATAAATGAAAAAAATCAAGTAATAAATTTTTTTATAATTTCTGAAACGGAGATACAGGATGAAAAGATTTGAAGGAATCGGAAAAAATATGATGGTTGCGGATAAGTATTTTAAGATGTATCTTAAGGATGCACTTAAACCTTATGGACTTAATGCCGCTGAGGGAATAATTCTTCTGATGATGTACAGAAATGATTCCGGAAACAGCAAAGGATTTCCGGCAGAACAAAACGGAAAAACGCAGGACGAACTTATAAAAGAGATACATTATGACAAGGGCGTCATGACGAGAACAATGAAAGAACTTGAGGAAAAGGGATTTGTGATGAGAAATCAGCATCCCGCAGATTCCAGATCATTTTTGTTTTCTCTTACAGAGAAGGGAACAGAGTTTAAGCAGACACTTGTCAGAATATTAAGAGAATGGAACAGCGTTCTTTTGGAAGGAATCGACAGTGATGAGCTTGAGAGAACAGAAGCTGTACTGGAAATGATGTCAAAAAATGCAGCTTTGTTTTACAATGGAAAATCAAAGAAAAATAATAAATAAAAAAGAGCTTTGAAGCATATTTTTATGTTTCAAAGCTCTTTTTCCGTATTACATAGCACAAGAGAGAGAATGCATCCTGAAGGACACAGGATATCTTTTATTTAATGTTTCCAGACTGGTCAGCGCATTTATAGAGCAGATATATATAAGCACCGCCGGCTTTTCTGTTAAGATCAGCGTTTGTTGAAGAATCACTGTACCATTTAAGAACATTATAGCCGTTATATTTTGAGTCGTTTATCTTATGATCTGAAACCAGTATATCAAGACTTTGGATTTTAGATGTTATGTTTGATGTCTTTATTTGTTTGTATAAATATATATAGTCTCCTCCGGCATCTTTATTCAGATCTGTGTCGATGCGTGAATAATAAACGGAATTTGTTTTCTTATTGCGTGGATTATCAAGCATACGATAATCCAGTTTCCACATTCCGCAGCTGTATATCATTGGTATGGATGTGTTTGAATAAACAGAAGTTGGTATTGAGCTGTTGCTTTTTTTATTGTCAACAATCAGTCCGTCAAGAGCTGCAGAGAAGCTGTCAGTCGTACTGTAACACAAATACATATAATCTCCTCCCGCACCTTTATTCAGATCTTTGTCGATGAGCGTGTATCCGGAAGGGCACTTTGCTTTTGCTTTTGCAGCTGTACTTCCATATACTATCTGGATATCACGAATATAAGTTGTACTGGTTTCAGAAGCACTTGCTGAAACAGTCAGTGAGTTATTAATTAAAAAAGGTGTTCCTGCACCTGCACCTCCACCAAGTGTTACTGCCAGACACATAGCCGGAATTAAAAAATGTTTTTTCATAATAAAAGCCTCCAACAATAAATTTTTTTAATTTTTTCATTTGAATGATGTTCGCTGTTGATGATGTTATTATAGCATTCAGAGGAAAAAGTAAAAAGTAACTTCAGTCATAAATTATATATGACTGAAGTCATAATTTTTTTATGGTGGTCAGAACTTTTGCAAAAAGAAAATGAAGTTGACAAATACTATGAATAATGATATAATAATCTTTGTCTGACGGTTAGTTGCTTTTGCAACTAATTTATTTTTTGGATCAAAATAGTTGCAAAAGCAACTAACCGGATTCCAAATTATGATTTTTCTGAAAATATGGAAAATCATACAGACATTTTTTAATGTAATGTTTTACTGTGAATATTTCACGGAAACATAAAAAATAATTTTATGAAAGGAAAAAATAATGAGTAAGGAAAAGAAACAGAAAAGCGGTTATGTACTTGTCATGATACTGTACTTAGCCGGAATTTTCATGGGTGCTATCGATACAGGTATCGTAACACCTGCAAGAACTGTCATTCAGAATCAGCTCGGTGTTTCAGCTGACAGCGGTATCTGGATGATAACGATCTACACACTTGCATATGCAGCCAGTGTCCCGATAATGGGTAAGCTTGCTGACAAGTTCGGAAGAAAGTATATCTATATACTTTGTATCTCACTTTTTGGTCTTGGTTCGCTGTTCTGCGGACTTTCAAGTATGCTTGGCGGATTCCCGGTACTTATCGGTGCCAGAGTTGTTCAGGCTATCGGAGGCGGCGGTATAGTTCCTATTGCTACAGCAGAATTCGGTACAACATTCCCTGAGGAAAAGCGCGGACTTGCTCTCGGTCTTGTCGGCGGTGTATACGGTATCGCAAATATTTTCGGTGCGTCAGCAGGAAGTGCGGTGCTTGACCTTTTCGGAGTTGAAAACTGGGCATTTATCTTCTATCTCAATGTTCCGATATCAATTTTCATAGTAATCTGCGGACTCTTCAAGCTTCAGAACAACAGAGATGAAAGCAATAAAAAGAAGACTGATATCTTTGGAATCCTGACTCTGACAGTTATGATCCTGTCACTTCTCTACGGAATCAAAAATCTTGATTTCTTTGATTTTGCAAACACTATTACTAACACAAACGTATTCCCGTTCTTAATATTATTTGCGGTTCTTATACCTGTCTTTGTCATTGCTGAAAAGAAGGCAGAAGATCCGGTAATTAACCTCAGATATTTTACTAACAGAAATCTTCTTGTAACACTTATTCTTTCGACAATCAGCGGATTTGTAATGATGGGCGTAATTTTCGTTCCTCAGTTCTCAGAAAACTGTCTTAAGCTTTCCACAGGCTCAGGCGGATATCTTGTAATATTCCTCGGAATATTTGCAGGCTTAGGCGCACCTGTTTCAGGAAAGATGATAGATAAGTACGGCCCGAAGGTTATTCTTGCATTCGGATTTTTATGCACACTTGCAGGCGGATTGTTTATGATGCTTGTTACAACAAAGCATCCGAGCTTTGTAACGGTTCTTATAGGTCTTGCTTTAGCAGGTCTTGGAACAGGATTTACCATGGGTACACCTGTAAACTACATGATGCTTGCAGATACAGAAGAAAAAGAATCAAACTCAGCACTGGCTGCACTTTCACTTGTAAGATCTATCGGTACAGCTATAGCTCCTGCTATCATGGTAGGTTTTGTTTCCAACGCCGGAATGAGCGTTATGGACAAGCTCATGGCTGATCTTCCGCAGGAGGTAAAAGTACCTGATCTTCCGTATGTAGAAGAAATAGATGCAGCTATGGAGGAAATGAGAAGCAATCCTCAGTATGCAGAAATGATGGAGGGAATGCCTTCACTTTCTTCTATGGGTTCAATGAAAATGGATATGTCATCAACAGACGGCAGCTTCGAAATGCCTGAAGGCACTCTTGAAATGCTCCAGTCAAGTGACGTTACAAACATCGTTGAAAACATGAAAACAATGAGCACTCAGATGTTCGGCATGATGACTCCGGGTGTTATTGAAAAAATAACAGGCGGAATCGACAAGGGTATCGAAGGTATCGGTACAGGTATTGAAAGCATGAAGGATGCCAAGACTCAGATGGAAGATGCCATGAAGGGCGGAATGCCTGAAGGTATGATGAACGCTGAAGGCGGAATGCCTGAAGGTATGATGAACGCTGAAGGCGGAATGCCTGAAGGTATGATGAACGCTGAAGGCGGAATGCCTGAAGGAATGATGAATGCTGAAGGCGGAATGCCTGAAGGAATGATGAATGCCGAAGGTGGAATGCCTGAAGGAATGATGAATGCAGAGGGCGGAATGCCTGAAGGTATGATGGGCATGGAAGGCGGAATGTCTGATATGAGCTCAGCACTTGAAACCATGGGTGCAAAGATCGAAGAAATGGAAACACTTTCATCCCATATGACTGAAATGCGTGATGCCGTTCCGGGTGCTTTTGATACTGCACTTGAAAATTACCTTTCAGAGATCGACAGCAACAAGGATAAACTTGAGACCACATTCCAGCAGACACTTAATGACGGATTCTCAGATATTTATCTTCTTACTTCAATTACTGCCGCACTTGCACTTGTAGTTCTTGCATTCTACAAAAGAAAAAAAGCAGCAGCATAAAATATAACAGTCCTTTTAAAATCTCATAAACTGAAAAAAATCAGAAACAGAGCATATTCAGCCTGTTTCTGATTTTTTTACTTAGTATTCAAAATTTTTTCTATTTTTATTGGCTCT
Organism: Oscillospiraceae bacterium; assembly: GCA_045643005.1. GTDB lineage: Bacteria > Bacillota > Clostridia > Oscillospirales > Ruminococcaceae > HUN007. Next base: position 19,906 of record JAZUJY010000058.1, read on the forward strand.
TCTGTACCGTTGGTCGAACAAAATATGGTAATTGATATGCATAGATATTTATTCCACGTTTCACTTGACAACGAGCCTCTGTCAATGCGATATTCTGTCAGCGAGGCAGCTGCCGATAAATCTCTGCTGCCTTGCATCCGGCCTATCACATTGACTTCTCATTGTAAAGTGGCTTTCGCGGCATAAATACGATTGATGATTATATATGCATCGACCAAGAATGCAGAAGACTCAAATTAATTCGGTGATGATTTGAAAAGCGTATTGACTATATTATTTACAATATGTTAGAATAAACACATAATTAGTATTTTTTCAGAAGAAAGAGGGAGATAAAAATGAAAAAAAAGTTATACCGGCGCATAGTACTGATAATTGTATTTCTGACTGTTGTACTAAATCTGGTCGCTTTCAGCGACTCTTTCTGCATCTGGTATTCGCGAAATATTTATCCTTTGATAAATGCTGCTGTCGGAACATTGACGGGTTGGTCGAAGATCGCTGTCGGTGAGATAATCATGTACATAGGTGCAGTGATGGTGGTTTTACTTGCCGTATTTTCAATTGTCGGATTGATCATGCTGATACTGAAAAAGAAAAAATTTCTGAAGTTCTGGAAAAGCTATTCGAAGATATGTCTTTTTGTTCTTGTAATGTTTTTATTTGTATATACCGTAAACTGGTTTATTCCTTTCAGAAAACCGGTTATGACTGTTGGAAGCGATAACAGAACAGATTTTACTTTTGAAGAGCTTGAGATACTGAGAAATGATGTAGTTGATCAGATCAACGAAATTGTGGAAATAGTCCCGCGTGATAAGGACGGGCATGTTATCTGTGATGTTGATCAGAAAGAGGTTTTTGATCTGATGAAATCAAGAAGTGATGAATATGAACTTCTGAAAGGACATTATTCTCCTGTAAAAGAGGCACTTTGCTCTGATGAACTTGAGTGGATGGGTATAGGAGGTTATAATTACATCTATACGATGGAGGGAACCTACAATCGTTATACTCCTCCTATTGATCTGCCGATTTTAATTAGTCATGAAACCTGCCATAACAAGGGATATTATCTTGAAAATGAAGCAACGTTTATAAGCAGTATAATCCTTTCAGAAAGTGACGATCTTTTTTTTCGTTACAGCGGATTAAAAGAGATGCTGAAGTTTATAGAGGAAGAATATGAAACTCAATGTCTGGAAATAATAAAACATGACCCAAAACTGAATGAAAAATATCTGGAAATCAAAAAAGAGAGCGGAGCTAACACAAATAATAATCCCAGTGACAGTCTTAAGGCTTTGGTTATATTTTTGAAAAAATACCCTCAGGTCTCCAAGCAGGTGTATGATGATGAATGGTATTCGGATTATCAGGCTGTTGAATTATATGGAAATAATGTAAATGAGGTTCTTAAAGAAACAACGGAAGAAATATTTTCAGATGCAGCAGAGACCGGCTGGGATGTTCAGGGTGAGATCCTGAAAGAAAACACATACAGCGGAGCACTTCTTATGTATCTTCAGTATTATTATAGTAATAAGAATTAAGGGGGAGCGTTTTCAAAATTCCGTTTATTGTTTTTGAAATATAACAACACAGAGGATATCCCCCGCCTCTGCTTGTTAAAAGCAGAGCTTTGAATATTGATCTTAGAACTATGTATTCAACTGGTAAATCAGGTATTCCTAGCATGATTCCCAAATGCAGATGTCAAAATTGTATAAAATTGACTGAAGGAATAAATACGATTAAACATGATTAGAAAGGATAAGATATTATGAATATAGATGAATTGTTTGAAAAATATGAAGATAATTTCGATGAACCGTCGTATTTTATTGACGAGGCATGCACACAATCATTCACTGGTCATATTGAAGATTATGACAGAGGTTTTTTAACCATGGAAAGTGATGTTGTAGATGGTTATATGGATGGAGTCAGAAAAGATTATTTTTTTATGTCTGATAAACTGGAAGCGATCAGTCAGATGAAGCATAATATAACAGATGGATTATCAATTGAATTTTATGAAACAGGACTTATCCATTGCATTTCTTTTGATTATCATAATGCTTTACTTGATTATTATGAGTACACTGAAACAGGATCTTTAAAAAAAGTTGATTTGTTTACCGGAGATAACCGATTGGGATTTTATATAGATAGAAATTGTGTTCGTAGACTGAAGGAATTACGGGAAAAGTATGATTTGGAAAAGATGAATGAGGAAATATTGCGTGATGGAATCAACTTTGATTATGAAAAGTATTTTAGAAAATAAGCAAATAGAATTACGATCAAAAATAAATCTTGAGAATATAGTAGATATGTATAATGTTCATGCAATAGCAGGTGTTGATCTGGCATATTGGAAACAGGAAGACAAAGAATATGCGTGTTGTTGTATTGTAGTTTTAGATTTTAATGATTTGTCCGTTAAAGAGAAAAAATACTGTGTTGGTGAAATTTCTGTTCCATATATTCCTGGATGTCTGGCATTTCGAGAATTTGATTTAGTGAAAAAGACTGTTAAATTATTAGATAGTAATGTGGATCTATATGTATTTGACGGTAACGGCTATTTGCATCCGAGACATATGGGTCTTGCAACATATGCAGGTATAATGCTTGAAATGAAATTGCAAATAATGAACCTGAAATTACATTGAAAGTACAGGAAATTACAGCTAAAGCCGGAGGAAATCCGGAAGGATTAGAGTATAGGCTGAAAACACCGTCGTCAACTTATGAAAAAATATATTTACGTCAGAAAAGTACCCCAGTATCAGAAATGAATGATGTTATTAGATATACTGAAATTTTTGAACCTGGAAAATTAGCAGAAGGAACAAATCTCAGTCTGAAAGAATTTGAAGCCAATGGTTATACAATAACAAAGGTAAAAAATACATGGTGTAATCCTTATTGTGAATATAAAGGTATCAATACAACAATAATCAGTCCTGAGGGACAGTCTTTTGAAGTACAATTTCATACTATGGAAAGTTTTGAATTAAAAAATGGAGCAATGCATAGTTTATACGAAGAACAAAGAGTACTTTCAAGAACAGATCCGGAATATTTGCAGCTTAAAGCCGAAATGTTTGAATTGTCAGGAAAATTACAGGTTCCTGATAATATAAGTGAGGTAATAAATAGATGAAGTACTATAAATTATTAGACAAACTTAATAGAAATGAAGTAGTGAAAAGTGAATCGAAAAGAGAGTATGGATATTTTTTTGGAGAAGAATGTTGGAAACCGACTACAATAATGGCAGAATATCATTGGGGCGATAATGATGTATATGGAGAATATGTTGAGATAACGGAAGCAGAGGCATTAGATTTGATTGACGAACAGCGTGAAAAATATAATAATCTGCTGAAAATGGCAATAAGTATGGCGGAAGATATATACAAAGAAAAAACTGATAAATATGGAAAATTAAAACTTGAGAATCTTAAAACAATTGCAGAGACATTACCGCATACAGAATATAAAATAGTAACATTTTTGTATAACATTTGTGAGGACAAATCAGTAACACTTGAAGAACTAGAAAATATGGGATTTACATATCGAATCGTAAATTCTATAAGGCTATTGGTTCAAAGCGATAAACTGACATATGAACAGTATTTAAATAGACTTCGCTTGGATTATGCCGGCAGAGCAGTAAAAATTGCAGAATTGAAACATAGTATAGAATATATGGAAAGCAACGAAATGACAGATGAAGACCGTGTTAAAACAGAGAAATACAAAAAATCAGTTGCGTTTCTTGAAAGTTCAAAAATAATGGAACCGGACTTTAAAATATAATGACGAAGAGGGATATCCCTCTTCTAAACTGGCTATGGGTTCTATCCTGACCAAACAGTCGGAGTACGATTTACAACTTCAGGTCAGCGTTTCTTCGAATCGTCCATGCTTGTAAAAATCGGAGTTTTGAACAACATTAACAGAAGCTGACAACAGCGCAGTTTTTTCAGTTAAGAGATAACTAAGAAAAATAAATATACTCATTTTTCTTAGTTATACCTTAACATTCAGGTTTTTGCAGTATTATTAAGATAATTTTTAAAATAAAACTGCAAACAAACTGACTGAGGGATAAAAAATAACTGAACAGAAAAAAATAAAAACAGAAGGACATCCGTTCTATGTGAAGGATATAGGATTTGTAAACGCATGCGAATTGTCCGTGGGTGATAAGCTGACAGACAGTGACGGAAAAGTGATGTTTATAGAGTCTGTAAGCACAGAAGTTACGGATGAAGCGGTTTATGTGTATAACTTCCAGGTTGAGGGTACGCATACTTATTATGTGTCTGGGAAAAGTATTCTGGTTCATAATGCGGATGGTAATTACAGTGCTTCCAATAACAATGATGGTAGCAGAAACGCAATATTAAAAGATGCAAATTATGCACAAAAAACATATAATAATCGATTTAGTAAAGATGGACAAAGAATATATAGTGAATTATGTGGAGAGACAATAACGACTATAGATGATTTGGTAAGTGCAATTAATAATGGTAAAATTAGTGTTTCTGATATACCTATTGAGTATATTAATAGAGATGGTAATATATTAATTTTAAACACACGAAGTTCACAAGCCTTGACACAAGCAGGTGTTCCGAGAAATGAATGGATTGCAATAGATAGGACTGGTGAACCATTATTTGAATCATTGTTAGATGGACAATTATCAAGAAATAAGTTGACAAGTGAAGGTATTGCAGTTGTGAGGAAAAGTGGAGGTAAATAATGGACAATAAAGTGATTTACGAGTTAAAAATGTTTTCATCATGTCTTGAATATGAGCCTGAAATAAAGTTTGAAGGGATGGATATGTTTATTGAATTGAAGGGATATGATGACAATGATGATTATCATGAATGCATTATAAAATTTACATCAGTAGTAGGATATGAATATACGTTAGCCGGATTCGCTTATACAATGGATGCATATGACAAAATTGTTGAAATTGATAATTCAGAGTGGAAAAGTAGGCTTCAGGTTAATAATTCAATCAAATATGAGATTTTGAAACCTAAACATTACGCATTATATTTGGATGATAATGGTTTGTATCAAATCTTAGCACAAAATGTCATGGTGGAGGAAAGATGAATTAGTATGAATTTGTGTAGATAACTAACTTATATATTATGATAAGCTTCATATTAATATCTTGTTATTGTTTAGGATTTATAAAAATCCTAAAATCAAATTTGAGCTATATACAAAAAATATTTATATATGCTTAAATAGTTGAAATTATAGATATTAACTGGCATATAAAAGAGAATGGAAGGAAAAGTAATAGAAGATACTATGAGGAGAAATTAAAAAAAATAAATGAATAATGAAGAATTAAGTAAAGAAATATCATATGCATTACGCCATGCTCCATGGAAAAATGAACTTGAAATGGATGAAAATGGATGGGTCGATGTAAAACAATTAATAGAAGCACTGAATAGAAAGTTCGAAGAAGTACAATTGTCAGATTTAATAATGATGATTGAAAAATCTGATAAAAAAAGACACGAGATAGTTGATGGAAAAATAAGAGCATTATATGGACATTCCATTCCTATGCATATTCGTAAAGAAGAAAAACAACCACCGCTATTGTTGTATCATGGGACAGCAAGAAGGTTTTTAAATAATATAACAACACAGAGCTTTGAAAAACGATAGGCTTGTTGCCGATGAGCAGACAGTATGTTCATCTTTCAACTGATGTAGAAACAGCCTTTCAAGTAGGAAAGAGGCATGATGAAAAACCGATTATTTTAAAAATCGAGGCACTTGAAGCTTGGAATGACAAAATACCGTTTTATTATGGAAATGAGAAGTTATGGTTATCGGATGGTATTCCATTTAAATATATTGAAGTATTAGATAAGACATGAAGAGAAATATATTACATATAGAAGATTAATCTTTTGATAGAAAAAAGAGCGGACTGTATTCATTTGAATATGAGGACGGAAGTCCGATAAGCAAACGCCCGGATGATTTTGAAGATATCAGTATAACGATAATGTCAGTATCATCAACAGCGCCAAAGATAGTACTTCGAGATCTCAACGGAGATGAAACAGATACAAATCTTGTTCCGGAAAGTATAAATGAAGAAATGTACGGAATAAAAATATACAGTTATGTACTGAAATCAGAATTTTTTAAGAAAAACTACCAGAACGACACAGACAAGGAACTGATATTAACAGTCAAGGATAATTCAGAGAGAATGGATCTTGGAAAGATACATATAGATAATGTAAAACCGGAAGTAAAAATCCCATCAGATCTGAAGTCATGGAAATGGTATCCGGGACAGAAAGAGAGAGTAATAGTACTGACAAATATAAGTGAAATGCTTGAAAGTGACGCATGCAAAGTATATGACAATAATGTGGAGATACCGTTCACATATTCAGCAGAAGACGGGACACTAAGCTTTACATTGAACAAAGGCTGGCACAACATAGGAATACATCTGGTGGATACAGCGGGAAATGTATATGATATACAGGAAGCAGAAAACATATGTGTAGGACATTTCTGGACATGGATAATAGGAGGATGAACAGCAGCAGCTGCTGTGGTGGGATTAGTATTGTTTAAAAAGAAGAAACGCAGAAAAAATCATTACAGATAAGTATAAAAAGGAAAAGTAATATGAAAAAAACATTATTATTAGCGACAGCTTTTATGACGGCTTTAGTTTCAGTTCCGTATACAACAGAGTCAGAAATGATAAATGCAGAAGCCCAGTATGCACTTGAGTTGAGTATTGATACAATGGAAATACCTAAAAACTGGATGACATTAACATCGAATTACAGAGTAGAGTTACCTGTAAGAGTATCGAACAATCCTGGAATAGAATCGATACGTTTTTTGGCAAAAAAAGCTGATAATATACCTGATGTATTAAGTGCAACGTTTAATAGAAATAAAATCCCATTTGATGGAGTAGGAACAGGTACATGGTTTGGCTTTAAAAATGTTGAAGTAGTTTATACTATGGGCGATGATGTATACTATGATGCCAATGATATAATATGCTACATGGCTATATATATACCTGAAGATGCAGCTGTTGGAGATTATTTTAGTGTGGATTTTGCTCCGGAATGTATTACGCAGGGAAATGAATTTTGTTTTAAAAAAGATGGAACATGGTTTGGTATAGAAAACTTCGGAAAGCTGACCGGCGGTGGTGTATTAATCGTAGAAGACCGACCATTATACGGAACAGTAGTAGAAAATAATGATCCGCCGGCCTATAATGAACCTGTAACAGAAAATTACGAGCAGCAGCAAAACATACCGGCATCCGCTGATAATAATACGGTTGATAATAATAACAATAATAACAACGACAGCAACAGTAATAACGAAAACAACAATCAAAACGTCAGCAAAAGTAACGGAGAATCAGAGAACGAAACAACGAAGACAACAGAAAAAAAAGAATCATCTGAAACCGTTACTTTGGAATCAGCCGCAAAGACAACAACAGTATCAGAGACAGCCAAAAACATGAAAGTGACATCTGTGACAGATACAATTGAAACACAGACAGAAAAAGAAGTATCAGACGATACAAAAGAAAAAACTGATACATCATCAGAAAAAGAGAAAAAGAAAAGTTATATACCGGCATTTGTAACAGCAGGTATAGTGGCAGCAGGATTAATAATATTTTTGATCTGTAAGAAAAAGAAAAACAAATAAAAATAATAAGAATTAAGATCAAACTGCGCTGCCGTGA
>JAZUJY010000059.1:0-8173 GCA_045643005.1 Oscillospiraceae bacterium
AAATCTTTTTCCTCTGATGACAGTTCAAGAACAGTTATTGCTTTAGGCATTTTTTACCTCCAAATGTAATTGAATATCCTATAAATATATTATATCACATTTGGAACGATTTGTAAACCTATTTAAAAACATTTATACTAGAATCATTTTTCCTGACTTTATATCAATATTTGTTTTTGAATCATTGCTAAAGTCTGAAAAACTAATATCACATTTTTCTTCATCATCATAATGTAAAAAAATAACCATTTTACCTGAATTACAGAAATCAACAAGTCTTTTCGTTTCCTTTTTTCTAACATCTTCCCATTTTTCATTTGGAAAATCATATACTAATTCACTTTTCCCATAACGATCAAGAAAAATATCTAATTCACCTAATAATGCATCATCTATTTCGCCCAAATATTTTTCATCAATCAAAATAAGTCCATCCATTCCATCGCACTCGTAACTAAATCTCATAAGTAAATTTATTCCTTTCTTTTCATAACAATCGAAATAAACTCCTCTAAGAACTGTACGTGCGGTTTTCCCGCATACAGCTCCCCTCGTCTACTTCAAACTTTGTCAATTAAATGTAAATAACTTTCCCTACTGCCCATATATTTACATGAACACGTGGTTTGCTAATCTTTTCATTCCAAAATGGAAAGAATTTCTCTGGTGTGAAACTCTTTCTTTGACTTCTTCTGTTTAACCATTTGTATGTTACCCACATTGCATGGTTATATAGTGCTCTGACTTCCTTGTATGCTCCACTGATACAGTAGTAATTATTTGTTCCTCTAAGTTTCTTGTTCAGTAAAGCCATAAATACTTTGATGTCTGAGTTTCTGTTTTCTTTAATCCATTTCTTGAGTTTTGCCTTGAAAACTTTCTTCTTTTTCTTGCTTATTTTGTGTCCAACCGTATATTTTCCGTTTCTTGTTTTACCATTTACATGTGTAAAACCAAGAAAGTCAAATGTTTCAGTTGTTTCACTGTTTCTTCCAAACGGAAGTATTCTTGATTTGTCTTCAGCAAGTTCCAGTCCGAATTTGGCTAATCTTGTTTTGAGATGTTCATATACAGCCATGGCTTCCTCTTCATATTCAAACATGCATATGAAGTCATCCGCAAATCTAACTATATATGCTTCTCCTTTGAGCACTTTCTTTACTCCGTTTTCAAACCATGTATCAAGAACATAGTGCAGATATACGTTCGCAAGTACTGGCGAAATCAGTCCTCCTTATGCGAAGAAAGAGATTATGCAAAGTAAGTTGTTTAAACATCGTAAAAACGTAATTCATGAGTTTTTAACTTTGCATAATAATCTATAGGGAAAACAATAAAGAATCAGTATTATACGCGTTTTTATAAAGATTATGCTTTAAACTAAGTATATCAAGATGAAATTTTTATAATATCATAAGAATATTATGCAAAGTATTTTAACATACAAGCACGTAAAAACGTTGTTTAAGGCATGAACTTTGCATAACTACTTTCTTCGCATAAGGAGGTTTATGCGAAGCTTTGCATAAACCTCCCTGAGGTGTGCCGACGCTTGATTCTTCAAACTTGTTTTCTTTCATAATTCCGGATTTAAGAAATCTTACTATATATCTTAGAAAGTTCTTATCCGCAATATCGTGTTCCAGAAACTTCATTAGCCATTCATGATTTACATTGTCAAAGAAACCTTTTATGTCACAATCAAGAATGTAGTTTACTTTCCTGAACATTATCAGGTCATTTACTTTCTTAATCGCATCATGCATGCTTCTGTTCGGTCTGAATCCGTATGATATGTCAAGAAATCTCGGCTCATATACATCGTTCAGTATATCTGCCATTACTCCCTGTACAAGTTTGTCTTCGTAACTTGGTATTCCTAGCGGTCTTGTCTTGCCATTCGGCTTTGGTATTTCCACTCTTCGAACAGGTAGTGGCTTGTATGAAAATTTCTTCATTCTGTTTATCAGATTTCGGATGTTTTCATCAAGATTCTCTTCATACTGTTCCTTTGTAACCTTGTCTACTCCGACTGCCTTTTTGGCTTTCTGTTTTCTATGCTCCGCTACAAGTGAATCATAGTTTACACGATTTATTAACGTTTCAAGTCTGGAATGTTTAACTGACAATGTTCTTATATCTTGTTGTTTTGTTTCCATGCGTTTCTTTACCTCCAGTGTATTTGCATGTTTCCCTTCAAGAAACGTATCCAAGTTTCGGCCCTTTGCTCCATATGTTTTGCATACTTCACAGCTACTATGGCCTCATCGGACTTCTTACGGTTCTTTTTGCATCCTTATGTTGCTGGCATTTGTTTGCAATACCTTGTTATCAGGAAACCGTAAGACCTCCCGGGTCTACAGCCAACACCTTGATTCCTCGCCCATCTTTCAAACGCCGGCGGTGCTTTGGTATTCTCGCTTAACGAATACTTTGTACTGGTTGCTGCCATAATGAGAGCATCACCCACCGCTTTGTCAGGACTAACGACGCTAAATCGACTCAGCTTACGCTATAGGGCTCTGAATCTTTCCTGCCTACGCTTAGCAACCTACCTCGCGATAGGTCACCCAAGGCTGGATACCGACTCCTTGCTAGGGTTTGTCGGGATAGGAGCTTCACCTATCTATGTTGACTGCACCTAACCGGCGCACCATTATTAATCCTCCTAGTCAATCCATTAATTCTTTATTTTTTTCCATTCTTTCAAATAGCCTGAACAGTTTGACCGTTTTCTCTCCATTGATAAATAATAGTACCTTTGTTATTTAAAGTTTTTAGTCTTATTTTTTTATGAGAAGGTATCCCAATATATTATTATACAGATTTTAAGGCTTTGATTATTTCTTTGTCCCGGATTATAACATCATTACCCAAAAAATCTTTCTCAAATAACACTTTGAAAAAACAATAAAATTACAATCCCCCGATAACATGATATGAAATAAACATCATGTTTCCGGGGGGATTTTTATCAGGTTATACGAAAGAAATAATGTTTGTAAATAACGCTGTTACTGCTTCAGATAAAATAAAGATTATTGACTTCTGTTATTCAGAAATAAAAAGTACTGTTGATTTAAGTTGAAAATATGAAAAATGGATTAAAAAATATGTTTTTGAAATCCGGAACTATCGATTCGATTCAAGTTACTTTAATAATATCCGTTGTACTTTTGTTCATAATAAGATTTTCTCCTCGTAGAGTGATAATCATTTATAAACCCGTCAAAAGTAACATAGTCCATATTTTTTATGCAATCGGTATCCTGTAATAATTCAGTATCAATACCATAGGAGATACCGCCTGTCTTTGTCATACTGATAATCAGAAATGGAATAATGAATAATTACGGAAAGAGAGCAGCTATCTCTTCAGGACTGATGCTCGGCTGAGGATAAAATGCTGTTGTATATTTTGTTGTATACTCTGTTTTTACTACACCATCCTTTTTATCTATAAAGGCATTCCATGACTTAAGGGTAGTGTCATCATAAAGTAATTCTTTGACTGATTTTATAAAGTCTGAATCGCCTTCTGAAGTAATGATGCCTTCAGGGTAATCAATTTCCAGACTGTCGTAGTATGCTATAGTTTCCTGTATTGCATTAAACAGTATTTTGGCATGTGCTGCTGCGTTAGTATCCATAGCTTTTTTCGGATCGATAACTCTTATTGCAGGTAACAGCAGGATCAATTCGGGGCAATCAACAGCGTTGTCTTTAAGCTTTTTTTCACTTGCTGTTTTTATTTGTTCAAGAGCAGCTGCTTCTTCGGCAGATAATGACTGTTCAGGATCAAGAGCATTCTGCGGGAATGAATATGTTTCATTATCAATTGCCAGAACGACCTTTTCAACACCATATGTATGATTACATACTGTGTACCATGTCAGATTCGGATATATTGCAAGTTCTTCGATATACTTTCCGAATTCCGATCCATCCTCAGAAGTTGTGATTCCGTCGGGATATTCCAATGCACGATTATCATAATTAGTGATTGCATCCATTGAAGCGTTATATATTTCTTTTGCAAATGAGTCATAAATATTCTGCTTATAGCTTCGGATCAGTTCTTCACAGTTATAGAGTTCTGTTGTATCCGTTTTGTCCAGTCCTTCATTTTGAATCCATTCCTCGTCACCGAGTTTAAATTTCTCAAAATCTGAAACAGAAACAGAACCCTGTGAATATGAAAGAAGGTCTTCTGAAAAAGGAATTTTGTAATTTATTGGAACGGTAACAGGATATGTACCTGAGGAATCACTGTCAGACGGGCTGCAGACAACAGCACCGGTTACGCCGACCTTAAGGTCTGTTGATATTTCCCATTTGATATTCAAAGAGCTGTATATAGAAAATAAACGGTTCATTTCATTTACAAATGGCGTATTTTCATCGGATGATATTGTTCCTGAAGGTACTTCAAGTCCGTAATTGTCAAATTCAGTAATAGTGCATTGTGCACACTGGAAAATAATATTAGCTGCGTAGTTTAGCTCAGATACGGAATAATCCGGATATTCCGAAAGAAAGCTTTCATAGTTTTTAGCTATTATCATATCAGCGATATCTGTTTTTGAGTCATTATTTAAGTCAAAACCAAAAGGACTGCAAAAGTAGCTGTCTGACTCAACTCCGAACATATATGAAGTCATATTTTTCATATAGTCAGGTGTAAAAATTGTTTTCAGTGCACTTTTGGTGACAAGACAGTCTGAATAACAATGCGTATTTTCTAAAACGTTTGTGTCTTTGTTAGTTTCTTCAGCAAATGATGTAACACCGGAAAATGTCATCCCTGCTGCAATAATGCCTGCTAAAATTTTTTTCATGATAAATCTCCTCTTTTCCTGTAATTTGAAAGAATAAAAAAATACCGCAGAATAATTATTCTGCGGTAAAGAATTATTATATCTTTTGCAGAATAATTTAAACTTTGACTATTCTGCTTATGAATCATCTTCATCAAGATTACATCCTGTTGTACCAGGAATTAATGCTGACATAGCTGCTGCTAAAAAAATATTTGTTTTTTTCATTTGTTGTTTCCTCTTTCTTTTTTACGTTTTGTTAATTTTTTTAAAATAGAGTGTTCTTTTAGAACTTATCTTTTTTTCTCTATGCCTCTATTATATCAAGTTACAAATGAAAAAGCTATATGACAATATGCTGATTATTATCAAGAAAAAGCTTCTCACTATAGGAAAAATGTACAAGCTACAGGCGGCTATAAAACCGGTTTTATTCAAAACTTATTGAATTGCCTGTGATCCATCCGTAATAATCACCGTCATCTGCATCCCAGCATTCATACCATGTGGTACCGTGTGAATAACATTTGCTTTTTGCGATTATGTTCCATTCTCCTTCGATTTCCCAGTGTTTTATTTCCGGACCGAAGTCTATTACATAAGATGTTTCATATCCGAAAAGATCATGGTATTCTCCGCCCTTTGCAATACCTTTGAGCGGGGATGACAGTTCATACATCTTAAGGTCTTTTTGTTTTGGAACCAGATATTTTCTGTTTAATTTGTCTGCATCAAAATGAACAGGATCATAATAGTAATTTAATGATTCTGTTTCACAGTCAATTGCATAGATATTTCCGGTATCTGATCCCATTATTTCCTTAATGTTATCATATTCATCTCCGAATACATCATAGTATGTTATTCTTTCACCTGTCTGCGGATCATAAATATTGTTGTTCTGGAATGGACCATCAAGCTTTCCGTAATTTACATAAAGAAGATTTAGATGGTCTTCGGTGCTGCCGAGCTGGTTAAAGCAGCTTATCAATACTCTGCGGCCGATCTCATATTCAGTACGGCGTGCTTTGGCATCATTATATACTTTTTCATATATTTTATTACGCTGCTCAACCTCTTCTGCAGTGTGGAATCTTGAACCGGTAACAACATCATGAACTTCTCCGTCATCTCCGGTTTTCTGTTCACAGATCCATTCCTGATAATAAATATCATCAGCGTAAAATCTGTCATCAAGTATTTGATTATTGTCGTAGTATTCACGGAAAACTTCACTGTCATAAAGATAATCAGATGAGTAGTTCATAGCTCCTGTTTCTGAAAGATACGGACCATGGCTTTCAAGGAAAACAGAGGAAAGAGTGAAGTTTTCCACATCACCAAGAAGTCCGAGATAATCTGTTTTCAGAAGATTTGGACATAACCAGTTGATTGAAAAACCGATATTGTCATTTACTTCTGAAATAAAGTCGGTGTCCTTGTAGAAAAGATCAGAAAATTTTTCTATTCTCTTTTTATTGATAAGATCATAAGTATATGTTTTTGCAAATGAATATTCCGAGTTCATATATCCGGCCGACGCCATTATTTCTTTTGATACTTTGTAAAATAATATACTCATATATCCGTTGATCAGCTCTATTCTGCAGGAGATATCCGGATATGTTTTATAGATTTCTTCAAAAACTTTGTTTATTTCCTTCTGATATTCCTTGTCACGAAGAAAATCTATATAATATGGTTCTTTTCCGGCTTCTCCTCTTGACCCTCTGACAAATGAAGAATATTTTTTCGAAGGGGTGTAGTCAGCAGGTTTTTCCTTTCCGGTTCCTTTTTCCTGATATGGCATGTATTCGCGAGGATACTCCATTTCGATTACCGGAACATATCCGCCTGACAGAACACATTTCTGACCTTCCTCCGATACTGCCCAGTCTGCAAAATCGCGTGTGTTCTGTGTTGCTTTGTCTGTGTACAGGATATAGGTGCTGCTTAAAAGAGGATATGTATTGTCGGCCATTGTTTCTCTGGACGGCTTTATTCCGTCAATTGCGATAAATTTTACATCTGATGAGTTTTCATACATCTGTGCTGCATATGAGTATACTGAGTATCCTATAGCATTTTCAGCGTTGTCATAAACGGCAAGACCATCCATGAGAAATGCCATTGAACCAAGTGTATAGCTTTTCGGTGCTGCCATAAGTGATGAATCCTTCATAAATTCGTTCATGTAGTTCTGGCTGCCTGAGTCTTCATTTCTCTGATACGGAATGATAGGGGCGTCATTTCCGCCGAGTTCCTTCCAGTTTGTTATCTTTCCGGAATAAATATCCTTTATCTGCTGCTGGGTGAGAGAATCTACAGGATTGTTTTTGTTTACAACGAAAACAAAGCCTTCCTTTGCAACAGGAACAAAATTCAGTTTAACACCTGCATCGTCAGCTGCTTTCTGCTGTGCCTCTGATATCGGAACTGTAAAGATCATGTCGTTTTCGCCGGAAAGGAGCATGGAAAAGGATTCGTGTGTTTTATGATGCTTTACGATCGTTTTTGCATCTGTGTAGTTTATGCCGAGCATTTTTGATTTGAATTGTGCTTCGAGCGGGATGGCGGATGTTGAGCCGTCCATCGCAGGCATGCTGCTGTAGGACCAGATCTTTGAACTTCTGAGAATGTCTTTTTTTACAGAGAAAGCATCTTTTCCGTCAAGTTTATCATCACTGTTTGCATCAAAACGGTAGCTTTTTTCTACTGTATCAAAATCTTTTTCATTTCCTTCCATAAGTGTGTTTTTATATCTCATAAGGTCGAAAACATTTATAGTTTTGTCCCCGTTTATATCACCGCGCTGTTCCTTTTCGGAAAGTTCAGCAATAATTTCTTCTTCGGTATTTCTGCGGTTATAACTGTCATCATATTCATAAGCACTGATCATTTCTGCATTGTTTAGTGCAAGAGAAGCCGCCATAATAAATGAAGATAATTTTAAGGTGTCTTGCCTTGAGAATAATTTTTTTCTTTTCATATATTTGTCCTCCAAAAAATGTTTTAAACTTGCCTCTGATAATAGAGACAGGTTTAAATTTTTTTCGTTGCATGGTTTTTATCAGATTTTTTTCTGTATACTATTTACTTCGGATTTTTTTTTAGTTCTAAAGTTATTTTCCTTCTTTACATAAAAGAGAGTTCGCCTGTCATAAACACTGTGTGCTTATGACAGGCGAACTCTTTGGGATAAATTAATATTTATTATTTGACCTCGACTTTCTCAAAGCTCGTAATTCTGGTATACTTATGACATAAAAATCTAAGCACAGAAAAGGAGCTAATCATATGGAAAACAAAATTCCAGAATCATGGACAGAGATGATTTTTAATCAGGAATCCAGTGG
>JAZUJY010000060.1:0-24212 GCA_045643005.1 Oscillospiraceae bacterium
GTTCTCAGCATCAATTATGATTCATTCTACGGCTGCTCTGCACTTAAAGAAGTTATTATGGAAGAAGGCATCAACTCGATCGGTAATACTGCTTTCTATGGATGTACTTCGCTTGCATCTGTAAAATTCGCAGATTCGATCGCTACAATCGGAACATCGGCTTTTTCGGGTCTTGCCAGCATTAAAAATCTCACTCTTCCGGCAAATCTGTCAACTATATCAAACGAGGCATTTTACGGATGTAAAGGTTTGTCTGAAATTATGATTCCTGACACTGTCACAACGATCGGAAACTCTGCTTTCCAGAATTGCATTGCTCTGAAGTCAGTTACTATTTCAAAAAATCTTAGTTCTATTCCACAATACTGTTTTAAAGGATGTACTTCACTTGCAAGTGTTATTATTCCGAGTTCTGTTATAACCATCGATTATGAAGCATTCAGCAGCTGTGCAGGACTGAAGAAAGTTTATATCGCAGACGGAACCACACAGATCGGTAATAATGTATTCAGCACCTGTGAAAATTTAGAAACTGTATCTATTCCTGATTCTGTCATATCTATAGGCGGCAGCTGTTTTTATAACGACAATCCTACAATCTGCTGTAATTCGGGAAGCTATGCTGAAAAATATGCAGAAGAAAAAGGTTTCAATCACACAGGATATATCGCTCCTCCGGAATCTGAGCCTGAAGCTGTTACCACTACTGAAGCATCATCAACAGAAGCTCCTGTAACCACTGCAGCTACTACGAAGGCTTCAGCTGCCGCTACTACCACTGCAGCTACCACCACAACAGCTGCTACTACCACAACAGCTGCTACTACCACAACAGCCGCTACTACCACAACAGCCGCTACTACCACTGCTGCCACTACCACTGCTGCTACTACCGCAACAGAAGCAGGCACAACAAAGTCATCTGATACGATCCTCGGTGACCTCAATGGTGACACTGAACTCACCACATCTGATGTAAGGATCATTCTTCAGGGAATCGTTGGTTCCGTAACACTGACAGATGCACAGACAAAAGCAGCTGACATCGACGGAGACGGAAAAATAACAACTATCGATGCTGTCAGACTTTTAAGATTTATTGTAGGCGATACAGAAACTCTGTAAAAAATCAGTGCGGAGGTTTATTATAAATGAATAAATACAATAAAAAAGCAGTCTCCTTTCTGACTGCACTCCTGCTTGCTTACAGCCCTGTCTATACCGGAATTTCTTTTACATCAAATGCTGTTGAACAAGCTGCAGCAAATGAGGCGTTTCTGTCCGTTCCAAGCGGCACAACGGCTTCAAACGGTATGTTTACCGTCACCTTTGATCCGACAACCACCAAAGTTACCGAGATCACTCCGGGTGATATGTTCACAGGTATAATGACATCATCAAGCATAAAGGATGGAAAAATAACATTTGCTTTTGTAAATACCAAGCCAATGGATATCAGCGGAGATATCATAAAGATCTCATACACATCAGCTGAAAGCTCTCCCGCTTTTACACTGAAAGTAAATGAACTCGTCACACTTGATGAAGCAGGAAACGAACTGAAAGTAGCTTCAGACAGTCTGAAGATCAATACATCAGAAACAGTTTCCACAGCAAAGGAAATTTTCCTCACCGTTCCTGAAGGCACAACGGCATCAAACGGTATGTTCACAGTTTCCTTTGATCCGACAAACACAACAGTTACTGAAGTTACACCCGGTGATATGTTTGAAGGAGTAATGACATCATCAAGCGTAAAAGAAGGAAAAGTTACCTTTGCGTTCGTAACTACAAAGCCAATGGATATCAGCGGAAAGATCATGAAAATATCATACACTACCACTTCTGATACCCCTTCATTTACTTTAAAGATAAATGAGCTTGTTACACTTGATGAAGCAGGAAATGAACATGACGTTGCAGGAGACAGCATAAAAACCGGCGATGATGAAGAAGGCTCAGAAGTTCAGAACTACCGCTTATCACTCAGTTCAGAAGCTGACACAGCAACAAATATCGTTAAAGTCAGAGCCGATATCCCTGCCGGAACAGGTGTAACAAACGGTCTGCTGAATCTCAGCTTTGATCCATCTGAGGTCTCTGTTTCAAATATAAAGGCATGCGGTGCTCTTTCCGAAGCCATGATCGAAACAAACATTTCAGAAAACAATGCAAAGATCGTATTTATCAGCACAAAACCGATAAACAATGAAAGCTGGTTCGAATTTGACATCACAGGTAAAAAGGACGTTCTCACCAAGATCTCCTTCTCTGCCGGTGAATTCTATAAAATCGATGCTTCAGGAAATTTTGAAGAGATCCCGGTTATTTCTTCTGAAGCAACTCTTAAAGCTCAGCCTGCGAAAGAAGATACAAAAGATAAACCAAAGCTTGAACTTAAGACGGATATAAATGACTCCGACAAGGCTCATACGATCAGGGCTTCAGCTGTGATCCCTGCCGGAACAGATGTTACAAACGGAATACTTCTTATCGGATTCAGCTCATCAGAGATCTCCGTATCAGACATTACCATAAACGGCGGTCTGAAAAATGCAATGACTGAAACAAATATATCAGACGGAGTTGCAAAGATCGCATTTATCAGTTCAAAACCGATAACCGATGAAAGTATCATTGAATTTACCATCACAGGAAATACAGATGCTGTAACGAAGATCTCCTTCAGTACTGATGAATTTTACATCACTGACAGCAATAATCAGCTCAATGCTGTCGAAGTGATCCCTGCCGAAGCAAGTGTTCATGTTCTTCCTGAAAGCACTGACGTTTCGGATCCGGGACAGTACGATGTCAGCAATGACGGCATCGTAAACGCTTATGATATGATAGTTCTCAGAAAAATCATTCTGGCAGATCCGTCGCTTTCCGTTTCGATCACAAATGCCGACATCAACAATGACGGCACAGTAAATGTTCTTGACCTGACAAGACTTGTAAACTATATCTTAAACAACGGTCAGCAATAATCCCGAATATATTCCCGGGAACTGCATAAAACAAATTTTAAAGGTCAGATCCGCTCATCCGGATCTGACCTTTTTCGTATTTATTTTCTCTGTTCCGTTAAATGCAGAACGTTAAATGCAGAACTCCCCTCCGTATATTCTGAAACTTGACATATCACCGATTATGTAATATAATTAATATGTATATTTACGTTCGGATATCATACATTAATGTTTCAACAAAACAAAATACTATTATATCTAACAAAATTAAATTTTATATTCTGAAGCTTATTTAATTATTTATCAAATAAGGAGGTTATCATTAATTGAACACCAATAACACCAACAGAAAGCGACGTACGGATGATAAGGAAAAACCGGCAGTGACAAAGCCGGCTGCCCGTCAGACCAAAACGGAAAAGACCACCCGCAGCACACAGGCTTCTTCGAAACAAACAAAAAAAGAAGTCAGAAAAACGCCGTTGAAGATAATTCCGCTTGGTGGTCTCAACGAGATCGGTAAAAACATGACAGCTTTTGAATGTTCAAATGACATTTTCATCGTTGACTGTGGTCTTGCATTTCCTGATTCTGAAATGTTCGGAGTTGATATCGTTATTCCTGATTTTACATATATAGAAAGAAATCAGGCAAAAGTCAGAGGTGTTGTTCTCACACACGGACATGAAGACCATATAGGCGGTCTTGTATATCTCATGAAAAAGATAAATATACCTGTCTACGGAACAAAGCTGACACTCGGACTTGTGGAAGGAAAGCTCAAGGAACACGGACTTTACGGGAAAGTTAAGCTCAACGAGGTTGAACCGAAGAAAACAGTTAAAATGGGATGCATGGCTGTTGAATTTATCTCAGTAAATCACTCGATCCCTGATTCAGTAGGACTTGCAATACACACTCCTGCAGGAGTTATAGTTCATACGGGCGACTTCAAGGTTGACTATACTCCGATAAACGGCAAAACAATCGATCTTGCAAGATTCGGAGAACTCGGCTCCAAGGGTGTCCTCGCACTTATGGCGGACTCCACAAATGCAGAACGTCCGGGATATACTCAGACAGAAAGAAAAGTCGGAAATTCATT
Source organism: Oscillospiraceae bacterium (assembly GCA_045643005.1). Classification (GTDB taxonomy): domain Bacteria; phylum Bacillota; class Clostridia; order Oscillospirales; family Ruminococcaceae; genus HUN007. The sequence goes on from JAZUJY010000060.1 coordinate 4,078, forward strand.
TGAAAATCTTTTCGCAACAGCTGAAGGCAAAAGGATCATCATAGCAACATTCTCGTCAAACATCCACAGGATCCAGCAAATCATCAACTGTGCAATAAAAACGCACAGAAAAATAGCTGTTTTTGGACGCAGCATGGTAAACGTCATCAACACTGCAATAGAGCTCGGATATCTTGAGGCACCGAACGGCATCATAATCGATATCGACCTCATGTGCAGATATGACAGCAGCGAGATCGTTCTCATAACAACAGGAAGTCAGGGCGAACCAATGTCAGCTCTGACAAGAATGGCAATGAACGATCACAAAAAAGTAAATATAAACTCAAACGACTTCATAATTATTTCGGCAACGCCTATCCCGGGAAATGAAAAATTCGTTACCAAGGTAGTAAACGAACTTATGAAATCCGGTGCAGAGGTAGTGTACGAAGCAATGTACGAGGTCCATGTTTCAGGACATGCATGTCAGGAAGAGCTGAAGCTCATGCTCGCACTTACAAAGCCGAAGTTCTTTATACCTGTTCATGGTGAATACAAGCATCTTAAAAAGCATGCTCAGCTTGCTCAGGAAATGGGCATTCCGAAGAGCAATATCATAATCGGTGACATAGGAAATGTTATCGAAACTGACGGCGTTGACATGAAGATCACTTCAAAGGTCCCTGCCGGCAGAGTACTTGTTGACGGTCTCGGCGTAGGCGACGTAGGATCAATTGTCCTCAGAGACAGAAAGCATCTGGCTCAGGACGGTCTTATCATCGTAGTTCTTTCAATTGAAAGAGCTACAAATACAGTTGTATCAGGACCTGATATCATATCAAGAGGATTTGTTTATGTCAGAGAATCCGAACAGCTCATCGAAGAATCAAGACAGCTTCTCAATTCAGTCATTGACCAGTGCTCCGCACAGGAAATCAGAGAGTGGAATACTCTCAAGACAAAGCTCAAGGATGCACTTTCAGAATACATATATTCCAAAACAAAGAGAGGTCCTATGATCCTCCCTATCATAATGGAAATCTGATCAGAAGACAGTTTTTTTACTTCAGCAGAAGCATAATTGCTTCTGCTGAAAGATATTTTAAGGGAAAACTGCAGGAGGTATTATGAACAAAAGAAAACTAATCTTTCTTGCTGTCCTTTCTTTTTTACTGGCAGCAGTATCATTGTTTTCATCTTTGTGGTTATTCATACATGATGATAATAAATCATTTCTGCTTGTTATCGTTGTCATAGTACTGATATTTACCTTCTTAGCCCAGCTCATCAGTATGCGGAACAACATGTTCCGTTACTTCAACGACCTTGATCATAAAAAGGAACAGTCAAAAAGCTTTGCACTCTACAACGCTCCTGAACCGATCGTTGTAACAGATACACAAAACAGGATAGTCTGGTACAATCATTCCTTTTTTTCAAAAATTGCAGAAGAAACCGAAACATACGGTTCTGATATATGTTCCCTGCTTGAATGCTCAGATACCGAGCTGACCGATGACAATGCATTTTCCATTAAAGTGAACAGTTCAGTGTTTGACGTTAAATGCTGTATCACTGACGCTTATAATTCGAAAATGAAAACACTTTATTTTAACGACACAACAGATTATACAAATCTTCTCGAAGAATACAACAGCAAAAAAACAACCATCGGTCTTATCGTAATAGACAACTACGATGATATTTTTCAGGATGTAAAGGAAAGCTCCAAATCCGCAACACAGGCAGATATGGAAAAAATGTTTGAAAATCTGACAGCAGGTTCAAACAGTCTCATCAAACGTCTGTCAAAAGACAAGTTTATCATCGTTTTTGAAGAAACCCATCTTAATGAAATAATAAAAGACAGGTTCAAGATCCTTGATGAAGCACGTGCCATCCCTACCGCAAATGACACAGCCATTACTTTGTCAATAGGCATCGGAACATGCAGCAGCTCTGTTGCTGAAAGTGACATGTTCGCACGACAGGCTCTTGACATGGCAATAGGCCGAGGCGGTGACCAGGCAGCTGTAAAAACAGAAAACGGCTTTGAATTCTTCGGAGGAATGTCAAAAGGCATTGAAAAACATTCAAGAATCAAAGTCAGAATGGTTTCAAACTCAATTCAGAAAATCATCGAAAATGCATCAAACGTATTTATCATGGGTCACAGGTTCAGCGATCTTGATGCAATAGGCTCTGCTGTAGGATTAAGCTCGGCAATTTCTGCGCTTGGAAAAAAATCCTTCATCATTACAAATGAAAACGAAAGCCTTGCTCTTCCGCTGATAAAAAAGATCAAAGCTGAAAAGAACATCTGTTCGTTTATTTCTGAAACAGAAGCCCGTGAGCTTACAAATCCGGACAGTCTGCTTATACTTGTTGATACGCACAAGCGTGTCTGCACAGAATATCCGTCATTTTGTGATGCCATCAAAAATATAATCGTAATAGATCACCACAGAAAAGATGTCAATTTCATAAGCAACGCGCTTATTTTCTATCATGAGCCGTTTGCATCATCTGCATCTGAAATGGTAACGGAGATCATCCCTTATTTTAAAAATCTTACAAAGATCCCTCCTGCAGCTGCTGAAGCACTTCTTGCCGGGATCATGCTCGATACAAAAAATTTCATAATAAAAACAGGTATCCGAACATTTGAAGCTGCGGCATATCTTAAGAAAATGGGAGCTGACACAGTCTCAACAAGAGAGCTGTTCTCAAATCCGATCGAATTATATACAGCAAAAGCAAAGATCGTTTCCGATGCAAATATACATGAAAAATTTGCAGTCAGTGTCGTCCGCGACACATCAGAGATAAATGAAGCAACTCGTATAATTTCGTCGCAGGCGGCAGATGAACTTCTCACAATTGAAGGCGTAGAAGCTGCATTTGTAATTTTCCCGCTTGAAGATGAGATCAATATCAGTGCCCGTTCATACGGAACTGTGAACGTACACATAATCATGGAAAAACTTAACGGCGGCGGTCATATGACCATGGCAGCAACTCAGATAAAGAACTCAACAGTTGAAAAAGCTGAGGAAATGCTTATGGGTGCGCTGAAGGAATATCAGCAGGAGTACCCTGATGACAAGAACGCACTGCCGGAAAACAAATAAAAATACTAAGGAGAATAAATCATGAAAGTAATATTTACGCAGGATGTAAAGGGTTCAGGAAAAAAAGGCGAGGTAAAAAACGTATCTGACGGATATGCAAGAAATTTCCTGATCTTAAAAGGTCTCGCTGTTGAAGCAACAGCAAAAAATCTCAGTGACCTTGAAGGAAAAAAATCATCAGAACAGCATAAAATAGATGTTGAAAAGGCAAATGCAAATGATATCAAAAATGTCATCAACGACAAAAAAGTCGTTATAAAAACAAAAGCAGGTGCATCCGGAAAGCTTTTCGGTGCAGTCACCGCTTCACAGATCTCTGATACCATCGAGGAACAGTATAAAGTAAAGATCGACAAGAAAAAAATCGTTCTTAAAACTGATATCAAAAACTTCGGAACATACGAAGCTGAGATAAAGCTTTATGCAGGTATCAGCGCAAAAATGACAATTGAAGTTACTGAGGCTTAATTTATGAATGAATCAAACATCTCCGGTCTGTCATCTGCCGGATTTGAAATGCCTCACAGCATTGAAGCAGAACAGACAATACTTGGCTCAATACTTATTCAGCCTGACGTTCTGTCAGTCGTGCTTGAACATCTGAAGCCTGAATCATTTTACAATGATCAGCACCGTCAGCTTTTTTCGATCATAATACGAATGTTCAGCGACGGTTCAAAGGCAGATATCATCACGGTCCTCAATGAAGCACTTACAGCCGGGATATTTGAAACCGCTGCTGAAGGTAAAAATTATCTCGCTTCAATTATGCAGTCTGTTCCCTCTGTTTCAAACATCGAAGATTACTGCACGATCGTTGCGGAAAAATATTATGCACGAAGCCTTGCTTCTGTAGCTCAGCAGATCCTCGGCGAAATAGCCGACGGCAGCTACGACGCCAAAACACTCCTTGATGCCGCAGAACAGAAGATCTATGACATTCGTCAGGGAAGAGATGTAAAAGGTCTTACTCCGATCAATGAAGTTGTATATGAATCATATGACCGACTTTCAAAGATCACAGGACCAGACAAGGAAAAATATCTCGGTGCAAAAACCGGTTTTACTCTGCTTGATGCAATAACGACCGGTCTTAACCGTTCAGACCTCATACTTCTTGCTGCCCGTCCGGGTATGGGAAAAACCTCATTTGCCCTGAATATAGCATCAAATGTGGCAAGACATACTGAAAAAGATGTTGCCGTTTTCTCTCTCGAAATGTCAAAGGAGCAGCTTGCAACAAGACTTCTTTCAACTGAAGCTCTTGTCGACAGCAACAAGCTGAGAAGCGGAAAGCTTCAGCAAAGTGACTGGGTCAGACTTGCTTCAAGTGCCGATGTTCTTTGTCATCTTACAATGTATATCGATGACACGGCAGCAATAACTGTCCAGCAGATGAAAGCTAAACTCAGAAGAATAAAAAATCTCGGACTGGTCGTTATCGACTATCTGCAGCTCATGACCTCTACACTAAAAACAGATAACCGTGTAACGATTATTTCTGAAATAACAAGACAGCTAAAGATCATGGCCAAGGAGCTTGACGTTCCGATCATTCTGCTCTCTCAGCTCTCTCGTGGTCCTGAGCAGCGTCCTGACAAACGACCTATGCTCTCAGACCTCCGTGAATCCGGTTCCATCGAACAGGATGCCGACATAGTAATGTTTCTCTACAGAGATGCCTACTATAACAAGGAAAGCACACAGCCGAACATCAGTGAATGTATCGTAGCAAAAAACCGTCACGGTGAAACCGGAACCGTTGAAATGGTATGGGATGGTCAGTTCACAAGATTCGCAAACAAGGAAGGCTGATCATGCTGAAAAGTGTTCTTGATACAATAAAAAAATACAACATGATATCTCACGGTGATGAAGTCGCAGTCGGTCTTTCAGGCGGTGCTGACAGTGTATGCCTTCTGCTTGCATTAAATGATCTGAAAAATGAGCTGGGGATAACAGTCATGGCACTTCATGTAAATCACTGTCTCAGAGGTGAAGAAAGCGACCGCGATGAGAGATTCTGCATCGAGCTGTGCGAAAAAGCAGGTATTCCCATCATCACAGGCAGATTTGATGTTTTGTCACGTTCAAAAGCAGACAAAACTTCAACAGAGCTTGCCGCACGCGACGTACGATATGAATTTTTCAGAGAGCAAACTGCAGGCAAAAAGCTTGCTACCGCTCATAACGCAAATGACAACGCTGAAACAGTGATATTCAATCTTGCGAGAGGAACAGGGATAAAAGGAATATCCGGAATTCCGCCATGCAGGGATAATATCATCCGACCTCTTATCGAAACGACAAGAGAACAGATAGAAGAGTATCTGAAAGAAAAAAATCAGCCATATGTTACTGACAGCACAAATCTGACCGATGACTATACAAGAAACAGGATCAGGCACAACGTCATTCCTGTTCTTCTTTCAGTAAACAGCTCACTTTTCGGAACCATAAGCACAAATTCTGAAAATTTCAGACTTGACAACTCTTTTATCGAAGAAACCGCAGATGAAGCATTCAGGCAGGTAATGACTGACCCTCAGACACTTACCGGTCTCAACAGATATCACAAATCGATACGTCACAGATGCATCGCACATTTTCTATCCATAAACAACATTGAATCGAACAGCAGAAGAATATCTGAGATCGATTCAATTTGTACAGATGGCGGAAAAATAAATCTTACCGGAAACATTTTTATTTTGTCACGAAAAAACAGGCTGACTATCGAAAAAATCGTTCCGGAACATGAAGATATATGTTTTGAAATGCATAACGGAGAAAATATCTTCAGCAACAAAAAGGTCATCATTACGAAAAAAAGCATGAGCGATTTTTCCGGCATACCTTCCATAGATCCTGACAAAATAACCGGAACTGCCGTCATAAGAAACAGACGCAGCGGAGACAGGATCAGGCTTTACGGCAGATCGTTCACATCTTCTGTCAAAAAACTTCTGAGCGAGTCGACAAAGGTATCCGAACGTGACAATATTGTCTTTATTGCAGATGACCTCGGACCGATATATATAGAAGGAGCAGGTATTGCATCACGCGTTGCCGCCACACCTTCATCCACAGCATTTCTCGATATCAAAATCTCGTGAAAGCCGTGTTTTTTCATATTCTACTTGACTTTATCAATATTTCAAGTTAAAATATTGATATAACTATATTTTTACAAATTTAAAAGATCTGTTTTTGATGAAATGCTTTTATTTCGGAAGGATAAAGCAGGAATACACTTTAAAAACCGAAAAAATATTTTGCAGATATTTCAGAAAGCACAGCAAAAATATACGCATTTTTATCAGAAAAACAGACAAAAGAACGGAGTGGATCAATTGAATTCAAGAAAAAACAAAAGTCTTATTTCCTGGTTACTGATCATAGGAATTATTATAATTGCCCTGTTATTCCTGGTTCCAAATTTAAACCAAAACAAATCTTCAATGAAATATTCAGAAATACTGAATTATTTTGACTCCTACAGTGTTGAAGAATACTCACTTAACCTTAAGACCGGTGAGCTTCGGATGAAGGTCACAGACAAAAAAGAAATAATTGAATATATGGTTCCAAATGCCGGACTGTTTATTGAAGATATTTCATATACTGAGGATTCGGCAAGACCGGACTACCGTACAGGATACAACAAGCTGCATCCTGATGCTCCTCTGAAGGTCGAATATATCAGAGGAACTGACAACTCGTGGCTGCTTACATTTATTCCGACTGCTATCCTTCTTTTTATGGGCATATTTCTTTTCCTGTTTATGCTTCGTCAGGCCGGAGGCGGAGGAAAATATTCATCCTTCGGAAAAGCAAATGTCAAAGCTCAGAATGGAAAGAAAGTAACATTTGACAGTGTTGCCGGAGCAGATGAAGAAAAAGAAGAGATCAAAGAGATAGTTGACTATCTTAAAAACCCGAAAAAATATGCTGAGATCGGTGCAAGAGTTCCGAAAGGCGTACTTCTTTTAGGACCTCCCGGAACAGGTAAAACCCTTCTTGCCAAGGCCGTTGCCGGTGAGGCAGGATGTCCGTTCTTCCCTATCTCAGGTTCAGACTTTGTAGAAATGTTCGTCGGTGTCGGTGCTTCAAGAGTAAGAGACCTTTTCGAACAGGCTAAAAAAGCAAGTCCTTCTATCGTATTCATCGATGAGATCGATGCCGTTGGACGTCACAGAGGCGCAGGTCTCGGCGGCGGACATGATGAAAGAGAACAGACTCTCAACCAGCTGCTCGTTGAAATGGACGGATTTACCGAAAACGACAATGTTATAGTTATCGCAGCAACAAACAGACGTGATATCCTTGATCCTGCTCTTCTCAGACCGGGACGTTTCGACAGACAGATCGTCGTAAATTATCCTGATGTTAAAGGAAGAGAAGAGATACTTAAAGTACATGCAAAGAACAAACCACTTGGTCCTGACGTTGATCTTAACGTTATAGCAAAGACCACACAGGGCTTTACCGGTGCAGATCTTGAAAACCTTCTCAATGAAGCTGCTCTCCTTGCTGCAAGAGCAAACAGAAAGGCTATCATTGAATCAGATATTGAAGAAGCTACACTTAAAGTAATTGCCGGACCTGAAAAGAAGTCTCATATCGTTACTGAAAGAGACAAAAAAATCACTGCTTACCATGAAGCAGGACATGCGATCGCTGCTTATCATCTTGAAACTCAGGATAAAGTTCATCAGGTAACGGTTATCCAGCGTGGTATGGCTGCAGGACTTACAGTTACAAGACCTGTAACAGACGATGCACACACCACAAGAAGAAAAATGCGTGAATCTATCATCATGCTGCTCGGCGGACGAGTTGCAGAAGCTCTTGTTCTCGATGATATTTGCACAGGTGCTTCAAACGATATCGAACGTGCAACGAAGATAGCAAGAAACATGGTCACAAAGTACGGCTTTTCTGAAACTCTTGGCACTGTCGTTTACGGTGATGAAGAAGGTGAGGTTTTCCTTGGTAAGGATTACGGTCACACAAGAAACTACAGTGAAGAGATCGCCTCAAAGATCGATAAGGAAGTTCATGATATCATCAGCGAAGGCTACAGAAAATGTGAAGAGCTTCTCAAAGAACATATGGACGAGCTTGAAAAGCTTGCTCAGTATCTTATCGAATACGAAAAGATCGACGGTGACGACTTCATCAAGCTCATGAAAGATGAACTTGTTATCGAAGAAAAGAAAACAGATGTTTCAGATACTGAGACCGATCAGAATGAAGCGTCCGAAGAAAGTGAAAACGCTGATCCTTCAGAGGATACCTCTTCAGAAGAAGCTGAAAAATCTTCCGAAGAAAAAACAGATGACGCTGAATAAATGAATAAATAAATACGCTGTACAGATCTAATTACTGTACAGCGTATTTTTATGTCTGAAGACTTTAACTGCGATTATTTACAAAATATACTTGTTCGATGAAGAGAAATGTTGTATAATAAAAAAATCAAAGTATAAAGGACGGATAATACAATGAAAAGAATCGCAGGGTTTGAAAAGGTCAGTTTTGAACAGTTTAAAAAAGACTGGACGGAGACCTTTGAATCATATGATGAAGTACAAACCAAAGAGATCTATGACAGAATAAAGCTTCCTGTACGTGCCACAGCAGGCTCAGCAGGATATGATTTCTACTCACCTGTCTCATTTAAGCTCTCACCTGGAAAAAGCATGAAAATACCTACCGGAATACGTGCAAAGATCGAAGAAGGCTGGGTGCTCAGTCTTTATCCAAGAAGCGGCCTGGGCTTTAAGTACCGCATGCAGCTCGATAACACTGTAGGGATAATAGACAGCGACTACTACGGCGCAGCCAATGAAGGTCACATCATGATCAGGTTTACAAATGATTCAAACACTTACAAGACTATAGAGCTTGAAGAAGGCAGTGCATTTGCACAGGGTATATTTACTGAATTCGGAATAACATTTGACGATGAAGCTTCATCAAAGCGTGAAGGCGGATTTGGAAGTACAGGCTGAAAAAAAATCGCATTAAAAAGGGGCTGTTAAGAAACTGCCTGAAAGCTGAAAAAAGCAGCAAATTAGAGTACGTAAATACGTATCTTTGATTTGCTGCTTTCTTTATATGAGAGACTTTTTTAACAGCCCCTTTTATTTTATTAAGCTGATAAATTTAAATTATTTGTTCGGTCCGAGAGTAGTAACTGCTGAATCCTTGCTGATGTACTGTTTAAATCTCGGAAGGTCAGCCAGATCAACCTCACCATCACCGTCAACGTCGCCTGCTTCAAGACATTTTACTGAATCTGAAGGATTTTTAGCCATAAGATATACGCTGAGAAGTGTAAGGTCTGTAAGATCTGCAACTCCGTCTCCGTTAAGGTCACCGTAGATAAATTCGTCAACTGAAGGAACTATTGTTTCTTCCTGTGTGGTTTCTTCTGTTGTTGTAACTTCAGGCTCTGAAACTGTTGTAGTTGTTGTTTCAACAGGTACTGCCTTGCTTATTTCGTCTGCGATAAGACCTGCAAAGTATTTGCCGATCTTTTCGTATCCTTCTCTGTTAGGATGGAGTCCGTCACCAAGATCGTTTGTTCCGTTAAGAACACCGTGAGCATCTGCATATACTACGTTTTTGCTGCTGTATTCTGAAGCAACCTGTTTGATAAGATTGTTGTATCCGGAAACGTCTTTTCCGCCGCCGCCGAAGAAACCGCCGCCAATATCAGGGATCGTTGAAAGAAGGATCATTCCGCCTTCAGCCATATTGTCATGTAAGTAATCAAGCAAAGTCTTAAGATCCTTTTCACAGTCACTTACTGCACGGCTTCCGTTCATATCGTTTGTACCGATCATAAGAATGATGATGTCAGGTTTATTCTGTGTGACTGCACCATTGCTCTTGAGCTTGTCATATACACCGCCGCCGTTGTTCCAGCCCGGAATAGATGCTATTGTGTATCCGCTGTATCCGGCATGGTTGTTATCATATGTAACCTGCTGTCCGTTGTAGGTAAAGCTTGCACTGTTGCTTCCTTCAGGTCCGACAAGATCAAAATTGATGCCTTTTTCCTTAAGAGTCATATCAAGGAATTTACGGTATCCGCCGTCATCACCCATACCAAATGTAATTGAGTCACCGATCGGCATGATCTTATATGTGTCTCTTATAAGTGATGAGCCTGAAGACTGACCCTGGTTTGAACTGTCATTGTTTCCGGTCTGACCCTGATTGCCCTGGTCGCCGCCCTGGTTCCAGCCCTGACCCCAGTCAAAGCCCTGGCCCCAGTCGAAGCCCTGACCCCAGTTGAAACCTCCCTGGTTGCCGCCCTGCTGGCTGTCATTTCCCTGCTGCTGAGAACCTGTATCAGTTGTTGATGAACCGCCTGAGGTTCCAAGTCCTTCTGCAATAAGTCCTGCAAAGTACTTGCCTATTTTTTCGTATCCTGCTCTGTTCGGATGAAGTCCGTCACCGAGATCGTTTGTTCCGTTAAGAACTCCGTTTGCATCTGCAAATTTTACATTTTTGCTGCTGTATTCTGAAGCGACCTGCTTGATAAGGTTGTTGTAGCCGGAAACATCTTTTCCGCCGCCTCCGAAAAATCCTCCGCCGATATCAGGGATCGTTGAAAGATAGATCGTTCCTCCTGATGCCATATTGTCATGCAGATAATCGAGAAGGGTCTTGAGATCCTTTTCACAGTCACTTACTGCACGGCTTCCGTTCATGTCATTTGTACCGATCATCAGTGTTATGATATCCGGCTTCATCTGACTTACTGCACCGTTGCTCTTGAGCTTGTCATATACACCGCCGCCGTTGTTCCAGCCCGGAATAGATGCTATTGTGTATCCGCTGTATCCCGCATGGTTGTTGTCATATGTAACCTGCTGTCCGTTGTAGGTAAAGCTTGCACTGTTGCTTCCCTCAGGACCAACCATATCAAAACTGATTCCCTTTGATTTAAGTTCCATATCCATAAATTTACGATATCCGCCGTCATCGCCCATACCAAAAGTGATCGAGTCACCAATAGGCATAATCTTTACGGTATCTGCAGCTTTAACTGTTCGTGGTACATTTGAGAAGCACGGAACTATCGATGAAACTGCAAGCGCTATTGACAAAAAAATCGCTGATTTTTTCATAATAGAAACCTCCTGTAAAATTTTCTTTAAATAATCTCTCTTTCATTAGGAATTATTTGAACAGACAAAATATCTGCATTCATTTTCATTATATATAAAAAATAAAAGTTATCACAATTCATTTTTTGCGATAACATATTTATTTATTGCTAACATCTTTAATTCTACATCTTTAGTAATAAAAGACAAAAAAACGTCACAATTTGATTTGTTATTAAGTTATAATTTAATAATATTTCCTGCAGTAATTATTATACATGCAGAAAAATCCCTTGTCTCTGAAATAATCGAAACAAGGGATCTTATGATATTTTTTTCAAAGCTCTGCTTTTAACAAGCAGAGGCGATTCGCAGAATCGGTTCCCGCTCAGTCGGAGATTGTACTCCGACTGTTTGGTCAGATAGAACCCGCCGCCTGCAGAGGCGGGGGATATCCTCTGTGTTGTTATAATTTTATTTTTTCGGTCCTAAGTATGTAACAGATGAATCCTTGGAAATAAACTGCTTAAATCTTGGAAGATCTGCAATATCGACTTCTCCGTTTCCGTCTACGTCGCCTGCTTTCAGAACTTTCATTTTTGATGCATCCTTAGTCATAAGATATACACTAAGAATGGTAAGATCTGTAAGATCTGCCTGTCCGTCTCCGTTTATATCTCCGTAGATGATCTCATCACCTTCAGGATCCTGTGAGCTTTCCTTTGAAGTTGTTGTTGCTTCTGTCGCTTTAGTAACTTCAGATGATGCTGTTGTTACCTTGGAGGTTTCAGTTGTAACAGCTGCAGTTGGTGAAGTAGTCGGAGTTTCGTTTCCGCCTTTGTCAGAACCTTTTCCGCCGTTAATGTTGCTTCCCTCGCCTGAAGCATAGAATTCACTGAGTGAAAGTCCGTTTGCGCCAAGAGCTGTCTGATGGTCAAGACCAATATATTTTCCGCTTGTTGTCTGCCAGAGTGATTTTTCAAACAGAGCGTACTTTTCGTCATCCCATTCTGAGAATGTCGCATTGAGTAATCCGCCTGTATCACCTGAGTTAGGATTCAGACACCAGAATGTGTGGTTGATATGATTGTCGACCATATAGTCACGGAGGAGCTCCATCCACTTCTGGTTCTTGCCGCTGTCCATATGACCGCCCCACTCACCGATGAGAAGAGGTGCTATATCCTGATCATTAATATATGCCCATGTATCATACCAGTAGTCATCAAGAAGAGTCTGTGTTGTAAAGTCCTTGTTGAACCATGTCTGTGCATAAACTGACGGACCGTAATCATGAGGAGAATAAACTATCTTGCTCGTGCCGCTTGTCGGTTTGACCGGATAGTTCTTTACGCCTCTGAGGTTTCCGCCCCACCATGCTCCGTACCATCTTTCCTCGCCTGCCTTAGGCTGGAATACATCAGGATCATCAAAAGTATATCCTTTTTCTGTTATAGGAGACTGCTCTATGCCTTCTATAAGGATAAGAGCATTTGGATTTACGGCGAGAATTGAGTTTGCACACTGTTCTGCAGAATACTTCCAGTTGTTTTTCTTTTCTGAATCATCCCAGATGGCAACACTGTCAGGACATGTTGTTCCTGCATATCCACGTTTACCGTGAGGTTCATTTTTAAGATCGTATGCTATAAGAGTATCATCGTTGCTGTAACGTTTTGCAAGCCAGGTCAGAGAATCGATCCAGTCATCCCATGTCACCTGGGCGCCCTTGTTATCACCCTCAGCAATTGTTGCCATACCGTCACAGTCATCAGCAGATGCTTCATAATACCAGAGATTGTAGTTATGACCTGAGTTATGTGAAGCAGGGCTGTGAATATCTACAAATGCCTTGATTCCGTACTTTTTACATTTCTGAAGAATAACATCGAAAATTTCAAGACTGTTCATTTCAGAACCGTCCTCATGGCAGAAGTCAGGATTAAATTTGAAAGCTTCTGTGTTCTTTGGATTTAAACCTTTTGTCATATACGGGCTTCCGCTCATCCATGACATGATCAGTTCTGTAGAAATAGGGAAACGGATAACATTTATACCGTGATCAGCAACTGAAGAAAGCAGAACATCGATATCTGCACTCCAGAGACCGTGCGGAAAGTTTTCGGTACAGTTCATACCGAACCAGTTGGCACCTGTAAGCCATACCTGATTTCCGTTCATGTCATAAAGTTTGCTTCCCTCTGCATGGATCCAGTCATCATTGCAGTCATCGGCTGCAGCAATAACAGCTTCATTTGTTTTTACCGGTGCATATGACCATACACCGCTTGTCAATACAACGCTTAACAAACAGCCTACAGCTGTAATTTTCTTTAAAGAAATCATTGCACATTTTCCTTCCTGTAAAATAGATCAATCTTAAGCTTATTTTCTCAACTTGAATTTTGGAAAAATAAATATACCTCTCCTATTATTTATTATAATTGTACTATTTTTCATTGTCAAGTTATACAAATATTTTTAACATATCAATAGAATTAATACTGCATATTTTCAGATACAAAGTATATTTTGCTAAAAGATGTATAAATATTTCCGGTTCAAAAAACAAAAAATAAATACTTTACAGAAAAAAATACCGCATCTCATAGGAAATGCGGCATTAATTTTAATTAAATCCATCAGACAGGATTATTTCTTCGGTCCGAGATATGTAACAGAAGCATCCTTTGAAATGAACTGTTTAAAGCGTGGAAGATCTGCGATGTCTACTTCTCCGCTTCCGTCTACGTCACCGGCCATCATAACTTTCATCTTTGATGAATCCTTAGTCATAAGATATACGCTGAGGATAGTCAAGTCTGTAAGATCTGCCTGTCCGTCTCCGTTGATATCACCGTAAATAATATCAGCATCAGTTCTTGAGTCTTCAGCATTCTGCATACTTGATTCTGAAGGACGATCCTTTTTCTCAGTTGTAGTAACCTGTGGTGTTGTTGTAACCTGAGGTGTAGTTGTTGCCTGTGTTGTTGTTGTAACCTGAGGTGTGGTTGCTGCCTGTGTTGTTGTTGTAACCTGTGCTGTGGTTGTTGCCTGTGTTGTGGTTGTTGCCTGTGTTGTAGTTGTTGCCTGTGCTGTAGTTGTAACAGCTGCCTGTGTTGTAACTGTTACGCTGTCTACAGGTCTGCCTGTTGAAGTCTTTCCTCCGTCGAGGTTGCTTCCTTCAGATGCAGCATATTTTGAGTAGAATTCATTAAGTGAGATACCGTTTGCACCGAGAGCAACCTGATGGTCAAGACCGATGTATTTTCCGCTCTTTGTCTGCCAGAGAGCTTCTTCAAACAGTTTGTACTTTGGTTCATTCCACTTGATGGTTGTACCTGTTCCTGCCTGGAATCCGAGGTCATCCCAAAGTCCGCCTGTATCACCTGAGTTTGTATTAAGGCACCAGAATGTATGGTTGATATGATGTTCGATCATATAGTCACGAAGGAGAGTCATCCATTTCTGATTCTCTTTGCCGTCCATATGGCCGCCCCATTCACCTATAAGCTCAGGAGCTATATCTTCGGCGTTGATGTATGCCCATGTATCATACCAGTAATCCTTGAGGAGAGTTTCTGTTGTAAAGTCCTTGTCGAACCATGTCTGTGCATAAACTGACGGACCGTAGTCATGAGGTGAATAAACTATCTGGCTTGTTCCGTGTTCAGGCTTGATAGGATATTCTCTTGCGCCTCTGAAGTTTCCGCCCCACCATGCACCGATGTATGGTGAATTGTCACGTCTGTCAGGCATTCCCCAGTAGTCGCCTTCCATTGCGCCGCTCATTGACTGCTCAACGCCTTCAATAAGAATAAGAGCATGAGGATTTACGTCGAGGATCGCATCAGCACACTTTGTAGCAGCATATGCCCAGTTGTTCTCGTCAGTTGAACCGTCCCATTTTGCTGCTGCAGTACCTTCCTGACCTTTACCGTGAGGTTCGTTTTTAAGGTCATATGCGAGAAGTGTATCATCATTTTTATATTTATCAGCAAGCCATACAAGAGCATCGATCCAAACATCAGTTGTAACGCCTGCTTTTCCGTACCAGAGGTTGTAGTTATGACCTGAGTTGTCGGTATGAGGGCTGTGGATATCGATAAATGCCTTGATACCGTATTTTTTACACTTACCCATAAGGATATCAAATATCTCCATTGAGTTTTTAAGTGTCTTTCCGTCTTCCTCAACACAGTCAGGGTTGATCGTAAATGCCGGATCATTGTTTGCTGAGAAGCTGTTTACCGGATTCGGCTTGCCGTTCATCCATGAAACGATGAGCTCTGTTGAGATAGGGAAACGGATAATATTGATACCGCGGTCTGCGATCTCAGTGAGAACATCGTCCATATCTGCACTCCAGAGATAATGCGGAACAGCTTCGTTACAGTTAAGTCCGAACCAGTTGGCACCTGTCAGCCATACCTCGTTTCCGTTCATATCATAGAGTCTGCTGCCCTCGGCATGAAGCCAGTCGTCATTGTTTGTATCTGTTGCTGCAACAACTGTATTGTCAGCTGTTTCTGAAGGCAGTGAAGATACTCCCAGTGAAAAGACTAATCCCAAGAGACAGCTCATTGCTGTGATCTTCTTAAATAGATTCATAGTACATTTTCCTTCCTGTAATCTTTTTTCAACCTTAAATCATTTAACTTTAGTGCCCGGGTACTATATATATTATACCCATATTATATTATAATTGCCGTATTTTTAATTGTCAAGACATACGGATATTTTCCACACAGGCATAAAAAAACAACAAAATTTTTTATACAACAAATTCTATTATGCAAAAAAAGAATATCTCAGTATGGTTAAAACGTTCATAACAAGTAATTTGTACAAATCGTTCTGTATTTTTTTAATTTATGCAACCTTACATTTGGTCATGTCATCTTATTTTATGTGCATATTGATTCTGAAGACACATAAACACCCTCTGTGCCTTTTTCATTTCAAAAAATATTTCCTTATGTTCTCTGCCCCGTTGATTTTTAAACAGCACAATATGCATAATATTTTTTCGGGAATCTAAAATTATTTACTATTTCCCAAATAGTTTATCAATAATTATAGTAGTATAACCATATTATTTTCACGCAAAACAGTACACATTTACAAAAATATGCAACAGCAAAAAATACATGTTATATCCGATGACGCATACATAATATGCTTTTTATTCTATTATTTCAGTATTTTTCACAAGATTTCTTTAAGATTATTTTAAGATTGGTATACTACAATAAAATCAACGGGAAAATGAGACGAAAAAAAGGAAACCTCAAAACAAAATATTTTTACAAGTTTTACTCCATAAAATTATCAAGGAAAGAAGTGACCTTTAGTGGCTATCAGTACGTTTAAAAGAAAAGAGATCAAATTCATACTTAACGAAGATCAGTACTATTCACTTAATTCTGTTTTAGGCGAATACATGAATCCTGATGCTTTCTGCGTAGACGGAAAAGAATACGGTATCTACAACGTTTATTATGATACCGCAGACAACTACCTGATAAGAGAGTCTCTTGAAAAGCCTTATTACAAAGAAAAGCTCAGACTTCGCAGCTACTATTCACCGGCAAGTGAAGACAGCAATGTTTACCTTGAAATGAAAAAGAAGATAGGTGGTATAGTAACCAAAAGACGTATTTCCTTAACACTTGCACAGGCAAATGCGTTTATCTTCGAAGGGGAAATTCCAGACTTAAGTCATGGAAGCAAAGCTTATATTCAGACTCAGGTTTTAAATGAACTCGTAGTTTTTCTTAAAAACTACCCTGTTACTCCTCGTCAGTATATCAGCTATCAGCGTTCTGCTTATTTCGGAAAAGATGACGACAGCTTCAGACTTACATTTGACAGAGCCATCACACAGAGACGTTTTGATGTTTCACTTTCAAAACCAAACTACGGCTCACAGGTTCTTGATCCGGGGCTTTATTTAATGGAAGTAAAAATAGGGAATTCAATGCCGATATGGCTTGCTAAAAAGCTCGGCGAAATGGGGGTTTACAAAACCAGTTTTTCAAAATACGGACGTGCATTCAAATCGTTCGTTACAGAAACCAACTGATATTGCATAATTTTTTAATTGAAAGGATGTTTTGTTTTGTTAGACTCTATTTTCAAAGATGCCGCTACAGCATCTCTCACCAATCTCACTTTAGGTTCTTTTTTAGGAGCACTCATTGCAGCTATTGTTCTCGGATTTGCGATCAGTCTCATCTATATGTTCACAAATAAAAAAGAAGGTTATTCACAGAGCTATGTATGGTCAATAATGATGATCTGTCCGATCGTATGTGTAATAATTTCAGTTATCGGAAATTCAATAGGTGCTTCACTCAGTCTTGCAGGTGCTCTTTCACTTGTACGTTTCAGAAGTGCCCCCGGGGATCCGAAGCAGATAACATATGTATTCTGCTCAGTTGCAACAGGTCTCATCTGCGGTCTCGGATATATCGCATTTGCAGTTATTTTCCTTGTTATTGTCGGAGCTATCCTTGTTGTTCTTAACAGATCAAGATTTGCAGCTCCTAAAACAAGCAGCATGACTCTTAAGGTTACAATTCCTGAAAACCTCAACTATATAGGTCTTTTTGACAAGACTCTTAACAGATATACATCATCATGGATGCTCAAGAGAGTAAAAACAACAGAATTCGGAACACTTTTCGAACTCATCTACAGCATCGAGATCAACAATTCTGCAAACCAGAAAGAATTTATCGATGAACTCAGAACTCTCAACGGAAATCTCAACGTAATCCTTGTTCTTTACAAATACGATGACAAGGTTTATGCAAACTAAGAAATTTTCCTTCAAATTTTAATAATACACATACACAAAAAAACAGACCTCAAAAGGGTCTGTTTTTTTTGCTTTTTGATATTTAATCAACGGGAAATACGTATTTTTTCAGAATATATTATTTATTTTTCTTCTTTCCGGAACTCAGAGCAATTCCAAGCAAAGCTGCTGAAAAGGCGGCAAAAACGCCTGTAACGCCGGATTCTCCTGTTTTCGGAGAAGATTCTGATTTTGAAGATGATGCCTTTGTCTCTGATGATGTTTTTGATGCAGATGCTGATGTTGTTACTGCAGATGTGACTTCAGCTGAAGTCTGAACCGGCTCGTTATCTTCCGAAGCATTTAAAAGTCCGGATACAGCATTGTCTATGTCTTCCTTTGAAGCATCGATCTTTGAAGCGGCAGCCACCGCTTTTTCATATGCATCACCTGCTTCATTTTTTGCATCAGCCATCAGTTTGTAAAGTTCATCTCTGTCTGCTTCAGTTATGATTGCAGGAGCACCGCCCCATGAGCTGTTGTCAGCACCGATATCGGCACCGTATTCGTACAGAGAAAACTCATATCTTATCACATCGCCGTCTTTTGGCGTATAGTCACTTAATCCTGCCGCAGCCACTTCATTGTTTATCTTGTAGACCCAGCCGGAAGTCGGATAATAGTCTGAACCCGAAAGCCATTCATTATCTGCACGGGAAGATATACTGTCTTTGGCTGCTTTTTTCACAGCATCAAGAATATACTGCGGAATGCTGACTTCTGCAGATTTTTCAGTATCCTTTACGGAAGCAATATAAGTTCCCGCTCCCTTTGCACCGTTAAGATTCTCTTTTCCAAAAAATCTGTCAGTTATGTCAGTTCCTGTCTCGCCATTGTAAAAAGGAACTTTTTCAGGTGTTTTAACAAATCCTTCACCCAAAACAAATTTTTCTGCTGACATTACTACATAGCCGTCAGGCACAGCTTCTTCTGCAGATACATTTGCAGAATACATATTAAGAAACATAAATGCTCCTAATACTGATACAATGATTTTTGATTTTTTCATTTTTATTCCTCCGATAAAAAATTATTTTACAGATCAGAGCAGGTCTTCTGGCTTAAAGTCATCCTCAGATTCTGTCTTCCCAAAAGTTCTCTTTCAGTGACAATAAATGAACCTTCGTCGTTATTACAGCAGCGGGGACTGCTGCGGATTTTCACCGCATTCCCTTTTCAGTGATCCGTACAGTATAATATTTTACATTTATGTGATCTGTAAGTCAACCGTCTTCCAGTATTGGGATGCAGATATTTTAGTTTGGTTTTAGTTGTAAATATTACAAAAACAGCCTTTTTTCTTGTATTCAAGGTAGTAAATGTGATTTTTATGATCAGTAATATAGTGATGCAAAATGACGCATTTACTGTACTTTTCTTTAGGATCAAGTTTCTTCAGAACGACATTAGAATCGCCGTTTTCAAGAAGTTCACACATTTCATCGGGCCAAGATATGTATTTGCTTTCGTTAAAATCGAATTTGTTCTTAGCATATTCATAAACATTTTCTTTAAGTTAAAATTCAGAATTCATCTTCATTCTGAATTTTCTCTCCTTTTTGTAAATCTATTTTAATTTTCTCTGTTTTATGCCCGGTATTAACAGAATCAATATCACACGAGAAAAATAAAACATTTTCAGATTCAAAACAAACGTTATTTATATTCCAAGTAGCAGAAGATTCTATGTTAAACTCATTTATTTTTTTAAAATAAAATCCGAAATATAACTGTCCTATCAATAATTTTTTTTCATGTAAAGAAGAAATTGAACGTAATGCGTAAACTTTCTTAGTGTCTGCATTTTTTACAACTATATTCCTGTTCATATCAAAATCAGATCTAATATTGAATAAAAATAATTGGCATAAGCAATATACGGTTAAAGGAATAAACAAAACAGATTTATATACTATCAAAATTTTTGACTTTTCTTTATTTCTGATCTCATTGATGAATGAACAAAAAAATACAATCAAAGAAAACAAAAAGAATACACTCCGTATTTCTATAAAATAAGATGATTGAATATAT
>JAZUJY010000061.1:0-10742 GCA_045643005.1 Oscillospiraceae bacterium
AATGAACTGCGCAGTGATCTTGAAACGAAAGAGATCGTGCATACACTCCCCGAAGATCAGAGAAAATGTGCTGTTTGCGGCGGTATTCTTGTGCCGTTTTCAAAAGAATACATCACCACACGGCTCTGTATTATCCCTGCGAAGATCTTTAAGATCACATACTTTTGTGAGGTCTACAAATGTGAACACTGTGATAAGCACGGAGATATGTTAATCAAAAAATAACAAAACCACTGTTTTCAGAACCGTTTCTGGTTCCTAAAACAGTGGTTTTTCGACAGGCTGATGGCACGGAATTCTCCGTGCCATAATTTTTTATATGCCGTGAATGGTTGGCGTTTACTGTGTAATGTTGCCTTAAAAGTGTTATTTATTTTTGTATGTGAATTTTATGATCAGCTTATTTGTAAAATTGCTCAGTTTCCATTTTCTATTTTTATATTTTTTAATGATCCAGGCAGCCGAAACAAACAAGATATATGCAGCAAGAAGCAAAATAATAAAAATAATAACATTAAGTTTGTTTATAAGCACTCTAACTGAATTTTCCCAATATGGATAGATAATCGGACGTGTCACAACACCATTATGTGCATAATGAAGCATATTTTCAACGGAAGATGAAAATGACAGCCGTTTTGTATTATCAATTATCTCACAGAAAAGATTTTCCGCACTGTTTTCTTCCTGAAAACTGTCTGCATTATAATAACCAAGCAGAAGATTTTTTGCATAATTGTTGTGTGATTCAGGTATTACAGCTTCATAGCAAAGTGTCGGAATATCCGGAAATAATTCATTCATTGCTCTATAGTCAAGATATACTATAGGCTTATCGGGATAAACTGATCTGGCTTCTGCGATATCATCTTTTTTTATAACGCCCTGAACATAAAACTCCACTTCACCAATATAAAATCTCATACCTGCAACGTTTAATGAAAAGAAAATATTCCATGCAGCTTCTTCATCAATAACAGCGCTGTAAATATTCAATGAATCATTGTACAGGTAATTCCCATCGATCAGTTCAAGAGGGTGGAATGAAAAAAAGCTACTGTTCACACCTAATGCATTCATATTCAGGGTATCACTACTGTTATATTTGCTGACATCAACGCTTTGCGGATAAGTAGAAAAGCAATCTTTCCAGCGGTTATTCCCATCGCTGTTTTCACTTAATAACGAATCAATATATGAACTTATATTTTCTATTTCGTCATAACTAACCTTTTCGTTTCCTTCAGGAAAGAAAATAGATACCTGTGAACACTTTTCATTTCCGTCAGACCAGCGTTCTGCCATATTCTGTGAGTCTATTTCCAAACAAAGATGCCGGTATAAAAACAATAGCAGAATAATCAGAAAAAAAGCTGAAACATAGAGCAATAATTGCTTTTTCTTTTTTAACATTGCGATTATTCACCTGCCAATCTCACTTTGTCACCTGAAGAAAAAGGTTTTGATGATGAAATGATGATATAATCCTCGCAATCGCCGAATTCACCAGAAACAGAACATTGCTTATCGTCCTCAGACATTATAGAAACGGGTATTTTCTTGGCAGTATACCTGTTGCCAATAGGAGTATTTCTTGATATTACACCATATATAAATTGTCCTGACGCATCTTCCTTAACTGCTGTTTTGGGTATAACATTGCTTGTCTGGTCAGAAGATTTGCTAAACTGTATCCTTATTTGCTGTCCTGATTCAACATCGCCTGTTATCTTCAAAGTTACTTCAACAGAATTTGGCGTATTCTTACTTTTGACGATATCTTGGACAACAGCGTTAACATCTGAAAAGTCAGTTACTTTTGCATCCTGTCCTTTATAAACTGCTTCGGCTGCATCCTTGCTCAAAGTAACAACAGCCTTAAAGCCTTCATCAAGGATATCTATCTTTAGCAATTGTTCTCCTGATGCGATTTTTGCACCTGTTACGACATAAATCTCCTGAATAATGCCACTGACAGGTGAAGTGATCTCGGACATTCCATTTTTCTTAATAAGTTCTGCAAGCTTTTTTTCTTGTTCTTCTATTTTCTTTTTAGCTGCTTCAAGGTCAAGCTTCTTGGATTTATTCTGTATACTGTCCGATTTAATTTTGATTTCAAGCTCATGAACAGCAG
This sequence comes from Oscillospiraceae bacterium, assembly GCA_045643005.1. Classification (GTDB taxonomy): domain Bacteria; phylum Bacillota; class Clostridia; order Oscillospirales; family Ruminococcaceae; genus HUN007. The sequence goes on from JAZUJY010000061.1 coordinate 2,135, forward strand.
CATCAAGAGAATATTTTGCATCATTTACCGCTAAATCATAATCACAGTTTTCATCTGAAGAAAATTTGTATTTATCACTGCTTTCATTTTCTGATACCAAAATATTCTGTTCTATGTCAAATCTTTCTGAAATCAGGCAGTCAAGCAGTTCATTTATCTTAGGTTCAAGTGCAGCAAATGCAGTTGCTTTGCTGCTTTCTGCCAAAGTAAGCTTGGCTTTCTGGTCATCGATAGTTTGTTTAAGCGCCGAGAGCGTTTCATGATCTGCAAGTGCATAATCGTAAGCAATCTGTGCATCTTCAATTTTTCTTTTATCTGCCTTGTCTTCGGTAAGGCGATCAAGAGTAATCTTTAATTCAGCCAAATGTCTTTCACTTTCTTTAAACGCAATGTCTCCGCTGTACATCTGTACATTCTGTGCAAGCGCTTCTGACAGCGCAACATATTCTCTATTGGATAAATTATAGTTGTTTAGTTCATTCTGAAGTTTAGCTTTTGAATCTGATGACAATGCATCATAATTGTCTGACTCGATTGCTTCAATGTCACGATTTATTAGATTGAGACGTTTATTCAGTTCTGTTGAACTTACAGTAAAAATTTCCGACTGTGAAGAATTTATCGCTGCATTATCTCTTGCTGCAATAGCTGCATCAAGTTGGTCTCTTGCCATCTGAACTTGCTGATTTTCAGCAAAATAATCATTACCGAGATCAAGAAGGTCTTTTTCATACTGCAGCTTTGCTTCATCGATCATATTTTTAAGTTCCTTAACTTCAGAATTTTCTTCTCCTGTGTTCAAATAAAAAAGAATCTGCCCTTCTTCAACAGCCTGACCTTTTTTTACAGCAGTCCTTTTTATTTCAATATCTTCATCTGCAAAGATCACATTTTCCTGATTCGATTCAATAATTGCAGAGGCATCAACTATTCTTGAAATAACTCCAGAAGAAAGTTTACAGACAGATACCTCTGGAACACTATAATTCATGATAGTATTTGAAAAAAAAGTAAGTATAAGCATGACTACAAGGAAAATTATCATTATATTTTTTATTTTTACTTTTCTATCAAGGCGCTTTATTTCCATATTTTCATCGTTAGAAATATTATTCAAAAAAACATCTCCTTATCCTTTTATGCCACTTGAATATGTTATTCCCTCAACAAGATATTCTTCCCCCAAAAAGAAAAGCAGAAGTGCAGGTATCATATAGATCACTGCTACTGCAAAAGCTAAACCAACATCATTTGAGTTGATCTTTGACAAAAATACAGACAAGGGATGATAATCACTGTTTTCTATCATAACAATAGGAAGTTCGACCATATTCCAGTAATCAATAAATATCAGAAGCATTACAGAAAAAATTGAATTCTTAGCCATCGGAATGCATATCTGAAAGAATATCTGAAAATTGCCTGCACCGTCAAGTTTTGCCGCTTCAATAATTGAAGACGGTATTCTTTGCATCACTTTTGTAAACAGAAACACGCTGAAAGGTGAAAAAATTCCCGGCAGGATAACAGCTAATCTTGTATTAAGTAAGCCCAGTTTATCTGCAACGAGGTAATTCGGAACAAGAGTTACCTGATATGGCATAAGCATAAGAATAATGTAAAGGAAGAATATAACTTCCTTAATTTTTCCCTTGAACATGGCAAAGCTGTAGGATGCCATCAGAGAAACTGCTAACTGAAAAATCACTATAGGTACAACAATAGCAACTGAATTCCAGAATTTCATAAGATAATCTGATTCTTTCAATAAAACCGAAAAATACTGTTCAGCTGAAACTATGTCAGGAATAAGTTTCAGATTCAGTTTATCAGAAATAAAAATTGAACTTCCGTCATTACTGATATAATCTATCATTGCTCCGTAATTAGCATTTATTTCTTCTTTTGCCATAAATGAATTTGTTATTGTAAGAACTGTCGGAAACAAAAATAAAACAGCACAGAAAACCGAAAAAGCAGTCAGTATTATGTTGAAAATATGTTTTTTTATGCTGTGAAAAATAATTTTCATCATTCGACATCCTTTCCGAAAAATTTTTCACTAACAAAAAGAATACCAATAATCAATATCATGACGATTGAAAGTAATATTGCTGCTGATGAAAGTTTCTGATATTCAAGCAGATTAAAGGTATTGTTCATAAAATGCTGGAGCATATACATTGAATCAAACGGATAATCACCGGTAAGAAAGTATACTTCACGAAATATCTTGAATGAATTCATAATTGAAAGTACAGTAACAAAAAAAATAGTAGGTGACAGATATCTCAGTTTGATGTGGAAAAACTTATAAAAAGTACCTGCACCTTCAAGAGTTGCTACTTCAAGGAGATCCTGCGGGATAGTAGTCATTCCCGCAAGAAAAAGTATCATGTTATATCCAAGATTTTTCCACAGGAACATTACTACCACTACAAGAACTCCTTTATCAGACCTGAGCCAGTCTACCGATTCAATGCCAAATAATGAAAGCAGCTGATTGAATGTTCCGAGTTTATGAAAAATAACCTGAAAAACAAGTACCACTGATGCTGTCGGTACCATAAGCGGACAAATGAAAGCTGCCTTTATCTGACTTTTGAATTTGATTTCGGAATTGACTATAACTGCAAGAAGCAACGGCAGCACTATTGAAAGCGGAACTGCCATTACAGTAAAAATGAAAGTATTTCTTATCGAAAGCCGAAAAATTTCATTATTGATCAAACTTGTATAATTTTCTATTCCAACAAAATCTTTGTCTATCGGATTATTGATGAGCGAATAGAAAATAACTACAAAAAAAGGCAGTACATAGAAAATTAATACTCCAATAAAACTTGGACTGAAAAAAAACAAAGATTCTATTATTTCTTTGCAGTTTTTCATTGATTGTTTTCTGTCTTTACTGACAATATGAGTTTTTGATATCATTTCTTTTCTCCGTATTTCCAGTAACACCATACAGAGCATTCCATAATGCTCTGTACAATGTTGACTATAACGAACACACTTTTAGACTTCAGACAAATACATCTCTATTTTTCTTTTGATCTCCTTTAAAGCCTCTTCTTCATTCCATTCACCGTTAATGTATCTGTTGAGTTCACCGCAGATAATACTTGATATTCTGTTTTCACTTATAACCGAATCGTTCAGAGAACCAAGCCATTCGTTAATCATTTCCTTATCCTGTTGTGAAGGCTTATGTATCTCGCATACTTCGTCGTTTATATAAATCTTTTTTTCTTCGCATTTGTCATACATTTTTTCCAGAACACTTTTCTTTACAGGCAAATATAACATACTCTGTTCTTCCTGATATTCATCAGTCAAAAACTGTCTGATGAATTTCCATGCTTCATCTTTCTCTTGGCAGGAATTCAGCATAACTATTCTTAGTCCCGGAAATACATATGAACCAATACCTTCTTCAGACGGAATACCTTTGAATATGAATTCATCATTTATGATTCCGTCTTTGATATTGCATACAGACTCAATGTTTCTTATATTAGCAATATCAAAGAGTATTTTGTCTTTTCTGAATCTCATGTCAAAATCATTTGAAAGTTCATTTTTATCATAATTAGAATCGGAATCAAACTTATATTCAAGATATGGTTTCAGTTCAGACATGACTTTTATCAGATCTTCATTATACTCAAACTTCTTGTTATTAAAATCTATCTGACTGCTCAGTGCGAAATACATAGCATCCACATAAGAAACTTCATTATTGAACAATCCTTTGTACAGAATATCTTTATCTTTATTTGCACTGACCGTTTTAAGAAATTCCGAATAATTCCAGCCAATGTCATTTCCTAAAACAGAAGTTTTTCCGAAACCTGTAATTACCGAATAGAAAGGAACTATCTGTGTAATTTTATCATTGTTTGAACATGCCTTGAAAATATTAATGTAATAGTCATCAGAAACTATTGTTTCATCTTTTTCGATAAACTTTGACATATCCTCCAGAGCATCCAGATTTTCATAAATGCTCAAGTCAATTCTTCCGTCTGAGATAATTATATCAGGAACATTGCCGTTTGCAATTTCAATATTGAGTTTCTCGATTTTTTCGTCGGTTGAACAATCTGAAAGCTTGACTATAACATTCTCGTTTTCAGAATTAAATTTTGAAATAACATCTCTGATTTCAGAACTGCTTATGTCATATGCAACATTGATAATTTTAGAATCCGTTATTTCAGAGACGTTTACCTTATCGATAATATAAACACCCTTGCTGATATTAGAATAAATATAGAATTTAGCCAGTCCGCCAAATAATATCTTAGAAATGCTGTATTCTCCAACTTCTGAAAGTTCACTGGCACTGAATATCTCTGTAATGCCGTCGTTGTCAGTCATATACACTACGCCGTTGTTATCCATCATCAGCAGTTTTCCGTCATAAGAATATATGCCAGTAATCTGAAGTTCTGTTTCTTTTTTTGCAAGCTTTTTATTCGTAAATTCGACCTGATAAATAACGCCGTCATAGTTAAAGCTGTACAATTCATTATTAATATTAAGAAGTTCATTTACTCCCTTTATATTCTCAGCTGATATTTCACTGATAAGCTTCATATCCTTGTCATATTTCTGATACAAACCTGACATTGTGTCAGTTGAAACAAGATAAATATTGTCTTCTTCATCTGTTTCAACTTGTATATATCTGGCATCATCTTTTCTTTCAAGCTGAACTGTATCAATAGTTTTTCCCTCATCATCAGTGAACAGAATGAATTCTCCTGTTTCATTTTCGCACAGATAGATATGTCTGTTGTTCTGATATGCAGAATCAACTACATATGAATTACTGCCTGTTTCAATCGGATATTCAGAAGCAGTTCCTTCAGCATTTATGTCAGTTTTTACTAGTATGTTTTCATATTCGTATTTGATGCTGAACATTGTAAGTTCATTTTTGCAGGAATGTATCAGATCATATTCAGCTTCATTAACATCGATTTTTTGGTGCTCACCGCTTTCGGCTATTACACCTGAAAATTCACCGTCATTTTCTATAATATAATCATAATCTGCATAACCATTAAATATCTCACAGTTTTTTTCTTCATACATACTTGTGGTTTCGCAGGTCTCATTGTCAATGCTGTTTAGAAGTAATATTTCGCCTGATTCGTCATGGTTGACAACAAAAACAGTATTATCACCCGAAACAACAAACCGATTCATCTGTCCGAAAATTCCGTCAACAGCAGCTTTTGCGGCAATTTCGCCGTTCATATTCATTCTGGCAACATAAACAGTATTGTTCAGAGTATACAGCACAAAGATATTTTCATTATCATCCATATAAATGTCATTGACATCCATCATATTACCGCCTGAAAGTATATCAGCGATATCTATTTTGGAGACAGATTTGCCGTTAACGTATTTTTCAAAATAGCAATGCTGTTTTCTTATATCATATTCGTTATACAGGATATATACAGCATCGTTTTTGCCGGCTAAAATCTTTTGAATGTTTTTATCAGGAAAATCCATACATGAGATTTCTTCGCTTTCCTTGTTAACAGTATATAAATAAGGAATTCCCCTTTCAACATCAAACAAATAATAGTTTTCATCATCCAAAAAAATTTCTGTACTTTTACCGAAATTATCAGAAAAATCACTGCACTTAAACTGATGCGTCTGTGATATACCTTTTTCCATATCAAATGACATTAACTCAACAAGTTTATTGGATTTGTTTTTTGTCAGTATTAAATTATCATTTGAAATATTTATATCTATCAGTGATTCGTTTTCATTTATCAGGTCAGTATCTTTTGTCCTGTAAATAAATGATTCTGTTGTATTTTTAGTTTTATTGCTGCTTTGTCCGGAACTGCATCCAGCAAATAATGAAGTCAGCAGTAACGCACAAGATGTCAAAGATACTAATTTTTTCAATTTCTTACTCCTTTGGTTCAAACACACATACTTGATGATTGCTTGTGAAATTCATCTCATCAAACAATATTCCTGAATTTTCATCAAGATAAGTTCTGTAATAGCACATCGGCATATCACTGAACACCGCTATTTTATCATTTTCAATATCGTATACACAAGGAGTACTGTCACAGCCTGTAATATCAAACCAGCTTATGCAGAAATCATTTGATTCTATATTACTGAGAAGTTCTCCTTCACCTGAACGAGTAGCAATGATACGTCTGTCATCTGCTGATGGACTAAGCTCCTTAAGAACATCAAATCCGGCATAAGGATCACTGACATCACCGTCAATGACAGCAAATACTCTGTTTCTGAAACAAGCATATACTTCGATTCTTTTATTCAGGATATCAATAACCTTGTTCGATGACATATTTATCATTTTGTCGCAGTATTGCGCTCCAGGTTCATAGCTTAAATAAAACAGATCACTTTTTGAAGCTTTGGGCAGCATTGTATTTTCAGAAAAAATACCGAGTTCATCAGCGGCAATATCATAAACATAAATTCTGCTATTATTTTTTTCTGATGAAGTAAAAGCATCAAAATAAACTTTTCCTTCATACAAAGCAAGATCATACGCTTTTAACGAACAGCCGTTAACGCTGTTGAAAATAGTGGTATATTCGTTATTATCTGCATTGAACATAACAAGAGATTCGGAATCTGCACTTTCTGATTTATTAAAGAAATATTTATTCTCATATGAACCCAAAAAGCTGTAATTCTTAACATCAGGAACTATAGTGGTATAATCTCCTGTTTTATAATCGTATAAACCATAGTCACAGACATAATGGTCAGCACTTTCTTCCTTGTTCAGGCAAACCATGATCTTTCCATTGATATAGTCACAAAGAAAGTATGCCATTCCATTTATAGTTGATGGAAGTTCAATTATTTCATAATTATAAAGTTCATCCGCACTGACTGCATCAACATACAAATCGTATGATATTTCACCGTCATACGTAACCTCTGTGGTAGTGTTTTCCGAAGTTACAGTTGTTTCTTCAGTTGCTGCCGGTTCGGTAACTGCTGCATCAGTCTGTACGATTTTCGTTTCTTTCTCTGAAACAACAGACTCCGGCTCTTGCTGCTTTGATTCACAGGAACATAAAACGATCCCTGTCAGAAGAATAAGCAATACTGTCTTTTTCATATTAACCTCCAGATAATTAATTCTGCACACTGTATATTTTGGGAAATGTGCTGTTGATTTTCAATTAAACAAATATGTTACAATACATAAAAATTGCTGTATTAATTAAACCTTGGCAAATACTAACAACAAGGCTTAATTAATACAGTAATATTTTTTATTAAACTATTGTAAAATAAATGCTGATTTTTAGAATTATATAGAAAGTCAAACAAAATGTCTGACTTTCTATACTCTTCTGTTTTGCCTTCAGTCAGCGCCGTATCAAGACATAAGATATGTCATGTATGATGCTGACTATATGATAATTACCAAATAATTCCGCGATACCAAGCGAAGTCAGTAAACTTTTTGATGGAAACATTGTAGTACTTCTGAACATTTCCGAAACCAGAACCACCGCAGCCCTGAGCAGCCGGATCAACGACGCAAACAGTATCGCCGTCATTAGTATATCCGTCTGTAGCAATCCAGTGCTCAAAGTATCCTGTAGGATAGTTCGGCATATAGCTAGAACCATTAGAATTTGATCTGCCACATGCAAGAACTGAATGATTACTGTTAATTGTTGACTTTAATCTCCGCTTTACTTCAGATGAAGAAAGTTGATTATTACCTGTTGTGCAGCAGCCATAAGCAACCCATGTGAATGCACTGGTAATCTTTGTGAGCATTCTGCCGACAGGATAGTTATCCTGATTGGTATCCGTAGTATTTGAAGAACCGGTATACCATGCACATGAACCATCATAGTAATAATTGTCATATGGATGCATACCATAATTATTTTGCATATGGTCTGCAATGTCTTTCTGTGACCAGAAATAACTGTAACCGGACTTGAGGTTTTTTATTTGGTATTCGTTGTTAACAGCAGATCTTAATGCTGCATATCCGCACCAGTAATTTTCTTGCTGGCCAGTCCACCAAACGCCATTTAATCTTTTGGATGAAGCAGCTGAAGCTGTTGTTGTACCAAGCGCTGAAGCAACTGCAACAGATGCAAGCATACCTGCAAATAATTTCTAAAATTTCATATATTTTTATTCCTTTATACTATTTAATATTGTCAAAAAGTGTTCAAAATAACCTCTATAATCATAAAAGTAAAAATGCCAAAAAGCATTCGACACGGTAGATTAACATTAGCTGTTTATAAAGTTTTCTGAGCTTTTTGACAGTTTTTAGTATATCAGAATCGTCCTTTTTTGTCAATAGTCAAAATAAACAACATAACGATTATAGATTTGTAACAAATAATTTTTTAGCCAATCGGGAGAAAATTCCGTAAAAATAATAAATCGGTTTAAATGTAATATTGAACTAAGATAATTTCAAATCAGATATCATAATCAAATACGGAGAAATGCGAGAGACTGATTATTCCGCCACTCAGGAAAACATCAATCCGCCAGAAGGAAAACGTTAATCCGCGCAAGGAACGCACTTCGTGTA
>JAZUJY010000062.1:0-6345 GCA_045643005.1 Oscillospiraceae bacterium
GAAGGATCAGATGCAGTATATGGCTGAGGATAACTGATGATTATGGCATATTCTGACATCTGAAAATCAAAAATAAAAATGTAGGTTTTCCTACATGAAAAAAATTTCAAAAACCTACATTTTTATATTGACATTTGCACATGATCATATCATTAACCTCTTTGTCGTCAAACAGAAGCGCCTTTTTGGACATCATATACTGTTCCATACAGTTGTAATTTACAGTTTCTTCAAGAAAATTCTGCTTCCACCACTGGCTGAAAACATTATTTCCGATATTTCCGGATGCAGCAGGTGTGTGACCCCAGAACATAACAAACTTTGATTTGCTGTTTATTATTTTCTGAACCGAATATTTAGCCTTTCGTTCATTATTCCAGAAGAAAGTAGCAAAGTCATTCTTTATGTAAAGCTGAGTATTATCGTCTTTATCATCCCAGAAGCCCTTCCATGTTATCGGCTCCGGAAATAATTCCATATATTCTTTTTTATCACTTTCAGGAAGAGCTTCAAACCATCCCCAAAAGCTGCCTGCATAATCCTCACCTGCTCCCATTCGCCATCCAAGGCTGTATCTTTCATATTCCGGATACTCCATCCATAACGGCTTCATTATTTTATCAGTAAGTTTACTCATAATATCTCCTTCGATCTTCTTATTTTCTCTTAAATTCTGCCATAAAGTATTTTCAAAAGTTTCTTCAGCGATATCTGCATTTGCAGGTTGAACTATGTCCTCAGGTAATTTCGCAGTAATATACTGTCTCCATCGTTAGAATAATTACATTTTAACACATAGCATTACAAAAAACAATCGTCAAAAAAATATTCCTTGACAGCGTTTTAAAACCGGACTATAATGAAATTAGAACGATATTCTAATTTTAGGAGGCAGCAGAAATGAAAAAGAGAATATATTATTTTACAGGAACCGGAAACAGTATGCGTGCAGCAAGGGTCATAGCAGAGAAGCTTGGTGATACTGAGCTTGTGTCAATGAGAGCAGATCCGGCGGCTGTACCTGCATCAGACTGTGACGTTATAGGATTTGTATATCCGGTTTATCACTGGACAATGCCCGCTCATGCAGTAAAATTTGCAGAAAGCCTTGAAATCAACCCGAACGCATATATTTTTGCAATTGCAATGCCGAGCTTTATCTGCGGGATCGCCTGTGAAAAGCTTTCGGAAATTTTAGAAAAAAAGGGAGCAAAGCTAAATTACGGAAACCTTGTTCACAGTGTCGCAAACTACGTAATAGTGTACCCTCCGTTCCCGTTTCCGAAGCTTCGAGTTCCGAAAACAGAGAAAAAGCTGAAAAAAATCGCAGATGATATTTATCTGAAAAAATCACAAGATTACCCGCGTGCAAGCAAATTTATAAAGAAAAGAAGAGACAAGGTCATGACTCCGTACATTGAGCTGCAGAAATATGCAGACGAACCTTTTACCATCAGTTCTGACTGCATATCCTGCGGACTGTGCAGCAGGGTCTGTCCCTGTAAAAACATTGTCATAAAGGACGGAAAACCGACGTTTGAACATCACTGTGCCAACTGCATGGCATGTGTTGTCAGCTGCCCGAAGCGTGCTATCGGATACGACATAACCCAAAACGATAAAAAACTTTTAAATGCGATGAGTAAAAAAACGCCGCTTGTAAAAATAATGGGGCTTCCGAAAAAACGAAAGCTTTACAGAAACCCATATATCACCGTAAACGATCTTACAAAGGAGAAGGAAAAAATACAATGTCAAAAAGAGACACCAGAGAAATAATAATTGATGCTGCAGAAAAAATATTTTTCACAAACGGTTTTGAAAAAACATCAGTAAAAATGATATTAGCCGAAGCAAATGTCGTAACAGGGAGCTTTTATCATTTTTTCCCGTCAAAGGAAGCACTTTTTGAAAGCGTGATAGAACGATTTTTAAAAAACTATACCGACAGAGTGACAAATATTTTTACAGATAAAAATTTAAAACTAAAAGAAAAGATCATTAATTTTTTCATGGAACTTAACTGTTCATCCGAAATTTACTACAACGTCCTTGAAGGCGACAAGCTTCACTGGACAGTACAGTGCGCACTTCATGAAAAAACCATGGAAGCTCTGGTTTCACCTGTATCACAGCTCGTTTCCGGGCTTATCGAAAGCGGCACGGTTCAGAGTAAACTTGATGTCGACGCAAAAACTCTTTCAAAAATACTGATAAAAGGCTCCGAGGCGGTTATTCACGGAGAAAATGAGTACGGTGCAAAACTGTTTATTTCGGATAAAATAAAGAAAGACCTGACAGATTTTTATATGCTGATACTGAATATCAATGATATTGAAAAATAAAAATGCCCTTACTTCTCTGCAGTTTCCCTTATTTTCATGGTAAATTTAAGGGAAAATCTGAAGTGATAAGGGAAAAAGGCAGTGACATTATGAAGTCACTGCCTTTTTCCGCTCAATACAACTGAAATTTTTTGATATAACTATACTCTTCTGTAATGTTTAAAATAAAAATCATCATCACCTTTTCCGGCATTATCAAGCATAATTGCATGAAGCTGTCCTCTGATATACGGAGCTTTGTTATTTTCATCAAGATCCCAGTAGGTTATTCCTTCAGGTTCTTCACCAATACTGCTGAACTGATATCTGAAGTCACGATCCTGATTTGAGTGAGTAAGTCTGTAGATCGGAGTATTTGAATTTTTAACCGGGTTTTGTACTACTGAGAAAACTGAAATACCGCCGCTGTTATTGGCATTTCCTTTCCACGAACCATTATTGATATGAAGATGATTTTCATTGTCAAAGCATCCGCCCTGCATGCATGATCTTTTAAGAATAGATCCGTCATTATCTCTGACAGTCAGACAGGAATGATATGTCAGAAAATCTTTTCCCTGCTTAAGTGCAGTCATATTTATTTTATAAATAAGAATAGGACTGTTGCTGTTTAATTCTCCGTCAGATGTATACAGAAAACCGCTGTTTGGATTGATAGCGAGCCATCCGCAGTCGTTGTGATATTCGCCATTTGCTTTTTTCATGTATGATGTTGCCGTAAGTGTTAATTTATCAGCTTTGTACGCACATATTCTTGCTGTTTTATTTGAAACCGGAACAAAAACATATCCCTGATAATGATCTATATCCCCAAGATGATAAGACGTACTTACTTTATAAATTCCCTTACTGTTGTTTGCAGATGTCACCTTATTATTCAGGTCATGTCCGATTGGAAATTTCCACAGATTTCCGTTCTGAGTGAAAAACCAGTTGCTGTTGTCGTGACATACTCCCTGCAATTCATGGCTCCAGCCGTTTTCTCTGTCTGATGGATATTGTCCTTTTTCATTTGGATAGCGTTTGTCATCACCAAGGTATTCATAGTGAACCTGTCTTGTTCCGGGATATAATGTTACATTGATGCTTCCGTCTCCCTTGTCTTTAGCAAGCCATCTGTATGCAGGAAAATAGTATTCAGTATTCTGAGCTTTAACCGTTACACCATCAAGATACCAATTTGCATTTTTATTTTTGTTATCATGTCTGATTTTTATTTTGGATATCTTTCCGATATCAGCTGTACTGGTTATTGTATAAGTATCGTTCATACCTGTTTCAAAATCATCATGATCCTTTAAGTCAAGAAGACGTTCACAAAGATGTCCGCCATTTGTGCCAAAAATCTCGATATAAACATTTGCATCAGTTCCGCCGCCTGAAATTTCACCTGTATACACAGTAACATAGTAATAATAATTCATAAATCATACCTCCAAAATTTTACTATTGATTCAAAATAAATTAGTGTAATGAAATATATAAATAACAGATCCGGGTATTTATATATAATTTTTATTTACAAAAGCTTTTGAAATTTTTACTTGAAATATTTCTTGCTTTGATTATAGCACAAAGAATTTTCATAAAATATATATTACAAAATTGTAATTTCATCGAACTTATTGTCATTTATAGTATACAAACCGGATTATTTTTTTATTAATGAAACCTTTTTTAAAATCTCCTGTCTGTATTTATGAAAGCAAAAATTACAGTTTTGAAATTTTAAAAAAACCTGAACAGACTGTGATATAATATATTTCAGCAAATAACAAATCAATGTAATTACTGAGAGGAGAAAACAAAATGAAAAAAGCAATATCCGTAATTTTACTCGCTTCCATAGCACTTATCACAGCAGGATGCGATATTTCAGATGAAAACATCAACATCACTCCAAAATCGGCGCAGGAAACAACTGCATCTGTATCTGTATCAGAAATCGCTGAAACAACCGCAGCTGAACTGAATGTAACAACGGTATCTGAAACAGTAACTGAGAAAGTGCCGGAAGAAACGCAGCCAAAAGTTACTGAAAGCACTGAAGCTTATAATGCCCTTGAAGCAGAAATTAAAGAAACTGCCTCTGAAAAAATCAAAGGCTTCAACAAAATACATGCCATGCTTTCAGGTGTAGGACTTACAGACGATGTAGTAAAGGTGGAAAAATACATAATCGAAAGTGAGACCACAGATGAATGGAACCGCAGCGACGGATTCAAAGTACTTGATCCGGAACTGAAAAACATGGATGATCTTAACAAATTAATATACAGCGTTTTTGATCATTTTGAATGTGGAAATTTTGATAACAATTTTTCTGAAATAGACGGAAATCTCATCATTCGTCCTGATGTTATGACTTCTCATAACGGAACCTGGTCATACTATTTCTTCAATCCTGACGAAAGTGCCTGGGAATACAACGACATTACAGACAACAGCTTCTCTGTTACAGCAAAAGGCGGCAAAGGAAGACATGAGTATAATTATACTATTACCGTTTATTTTGTTAAAACAGCTGACGGCTGGAGAATAAGTGATTTTGACGGAAAAGTACCGGCTGAAGATAATAATTAAAGTGCAGTAGTACTGTACAAGCAAAATAATTTTAACCCAAAGTGATCCGCCACATTATAAAAATTCTAACTAATATATTTATTATTTCTATTGAATTGACGTCATTTGTATGTTATGATAAATAGAGAATGTTATAATAATTATCAGTTCGGAGTTACAATGACAGAGAAAGAATTCAATGAGCTATGGAATCAGCTGCAAAAACGAAAAACAAAATTAATAATCACACAGAATGATATTGATCATGTCAAATTAATAAATCTTGATTACTTTGATCACGATGAATGTGTTATTATTCAAAATCTTCATAAAGAACTATTACGATTATCCCAACGTAATAATGACAGCAATGAAGTAGGAATACTTGTTAATTTATGCAACTGGTCTCATACAGTAATCTATGGGGTTGAAAACGGAATTACACTAAGAAATGTCCCTTATGCTAAAGAATTAATTACCACAGCGCCTAAAAACAGTCTCTTATTTTTCCACAATCATCCTAATTGCTCCATTTTTTCTGAAAAAGATCTTGAATCATTCCTAACTTCTGACAGTATATTGATGATATCGGTAGTATGTAATAATGGAAGATTATATTTTCTGATAAAGACTGAGTTTTTTGAAAAAGAACAGGCTATGATTTATTACGAGAGTGTATTCGACTCACCGGAGTCAGGAAGCATAAAAGAATTTATAAGAACATGTAAAAAAGTAGGGTTACACTTTAAATACGGAGGTGAATGATACTATGATCAGAAAGTTTGAAAAGCCAACAGCAGAAGAAATTGAAAACAGAAAGCGTATGTATCAGCAAGCTGAGGAATTGGGCATTGACCTTATGGGATTTGACGTTGAACCTAGTGAATCAAGTCAGAGAAAGGATATACGTAAAGCAGTTGTTCTTCTTGCAACAGGCAAAGAAATACCGGAAGATCTGAGAAACAGACTTATTTCAAGAATGTCTCAGACTGCAACATAATAATACAGGACTATTTTCTGTGTGGTTATAAATATTTTTTCAAACAGATATCAAAAAAACAGATGACGGCTGAAGATAATAATCAAAGTGCAGTAAAATTTTTTCAGCAAACGTATATTTTAAATTTAAAAGCCGCAGATACGTTGTTTATAAACGCATCTGCGGCTTTTTGCAAAAATTTAGCTTAACACGGTCATTCTATGGCATTGCTTTTTCTATCAAAAAACAGATTCTTACCTTTATACAATTATGTTATAATTGCTATGGAACAGTAAAAATTGCTAATTTTTATAATTAACTCAAACTTCGCACATCAAAAATAACTGTGCATCTTGAAAAAGCAATAGAAAATGCCCCAAAAGTAACTAAATTAAGCAGCTTTTAACTTTGTCTTCAAAGTGTCTGGGATTGATTCGAGAAACTTCTCAACAAAATCAG
>JAZUJY010000063.1:0-2659 GCA_045643005.1 Oscillospiraceae bacterium
TCTCATCTGAAAGCTTTAAGGCTTCCTCTTTAAATTCTTTACTGTACTTCATTTTCTTTTTTCCTTTCTGGTTTTATCATTTATATTCTACCAGATTTTTGGGTGTTTGTCGACTGCTCTTTCAGTATAACACTTCAGAAATATTTTCTTTTTTTATTTCAGAAGATGAAATGATATTACTATTTCCTGATGCACATGACGTCAAAGCGAATACTGCAATAGAAACACATAAAAATATTTTTCTGATTTTTATTTTATATGATCAATAAATGCTTAATCATATTTCTCCTTTCAAAAACATTGTTAACCTGTTTGTGAAAATCATTATATCAGCTATATAGCATTATGTCAATACATTAAAAAAGTTTGTTAATTTATAACGCTTGTTTTGCTAATAAGTATTTTATTAGGAGTAAAATTTACATATAAAATTTTTACACTGTATATTTCTTTGATGATAACATATGTTTTTTAACGTTCGTTTCTTTTGGTACAATAATTATATATCCTTTTCAGCACTATGTCAAGCAGTTTTGCGACAAAATCAGGTGACGTTAGATTTGATACTGAAAGTTGATATTTGTATCAACTTTTTCATCATCAAACGAAAATATAAGCATAAGTATAGCACACCTCAAACGCCCACGTAACTTTTCAGGTTACACGGGCGTTTTGTCATCTTCAGATTTATTTGTGATGTTTCCAGATGTTCATTACAGTATTGGGAGATACTTTGAATTTCTGTGCTATTTCACTATTGTTTTTATTTCCGACAGGAAGTGCTGTATCACTCCCTGTCGGAAATAGTATCAGTCCTTATTATTCTTGTCCAGAATTTCAACCACTGTACCTGCCATTGTTACTACTGCTGTAAGAATTGCTACCACTGTCTTAGCGTTCATATAATCACCTCCGCCTTCTTATTTATGTTTGTGTTCTTCGTTATATTTGTCTTACACTTTGTAATAGACTTAAAGAGCACCAAATTAAGTGATACAGAAAAAATATATAAATTTTTCAAAAACTCTTTACAGATTATTTTGAATATGGTATAATATACACAGCCAAAGGGCTTTTGAAACAGCGACAACAGGGTCTCGGTCTGCTGTTAAAAGATATAGCAATCTCGTGTGATGAGATTGTGAAATTCAGTGATGACTGTGTGAAATTTACAGTTAAATTATTTATGAGGGCTCTCAAACAACGAAAAATCGACTGTTCAGGAGACCCCCTACACCATAGGGTGATTGAAACTCAACTGTTCTATCGGTAAAATTTCCAATAGTTGCTGTTCAGGAGACCCCCTACACCATAGGGTGATTGAAACTCTGCAATTTGATTTACTTTCATTATTTACCGCCGTTTAGGAGACCCCCTACACCATAGGGTGATTGAACAGCAAAAAACGCATATCACAGGTAAATCCTGATGATATGCGTTTTATTCATTATTCAGTTGTATTCTGCAATATTGCTCCATAGTCTCACCTGTAATCAAAGGAATATTTTTATAACGATTTTTAATCCGTGTACTATCATATCTGGCAGCATTGCGTTCACCTCTTTTCATTTTTTATTTTTTCGTTGGTTTGCTTATGAAAAGATAATCCTGTCCCAGTCAATTGTAACTCCGATATGCGGCATATGATTCACCTCTCTTTCGCTTTGATTCTGTCTTAGTCCTTATTCTTTTCGATTATGTCAACTATTGTACCTACTAATGTAACTGTTGCTGTCAGGATAGCTGTAATTGTCTTTGGATTCATGCCGTTTCACCTCGCTTTCATATGATAATAGATTTATACTCGGCTGAATTAAGTGATCTTATCTTATTTTGTGGTTTCTGCGGACATTCATTACTGTATCGGGAGATATATTGAATTTCTGTACTGTAAGATCACGGGCTTTAAGTATGGAAAGACCTTTTTTGATAAGTGACAGAAAAAATCTGAATATTTCGGCAATCATTTCCGGTGGTATCATGTCAGCTATATCAACTTTCGGGTCAGGATCAATAATTTTTGTTTTCTTCACAGTACATTTCCTCCTTTCAATGTATTCTGCCTTACGGCTCATACGAGTATGTCATCGAAAATCACTTTCATACATTTCACTCCCTTCGGATATATTTTAATTTATTCAGTTGACAGTCCTGTTTATAACGTCGGCGAGGTTAGCTGCAAATGCTGTGAATGTAGTCATAATATCTGTGAATATATTTGCGTTCATATTTCTCACCTCGCTTTCGTTATGTTAGGAGCTTGTGTGTCAGTGTATAACAAATGGGTTCGTTTTAAATGGGTCCATAATAACTTTCATAAAGTTCACCTCGCTTTCATTATATAATAGATTTATATTCGGCTGAATTAAGTGATATCTGAAAATTTTTTGTATTCTTCTGTGTTGTTTATCATCTTACACTTTATAATAGAATTACAAGTGCCGTGATTAAGTGATACTCTGAAATTTTTTTGTATTTTTCTGTGTTGTTTATCATCTTACACTTTATGATAGATTTACAAACCGTCAAATTAAGTGATACAGAAAAAATTATATAAATTTCTCAAAAGCTCTTTACAAATCGCATTTGATATGGTATAATGTACACAGCCAAAGGGCTTTTGAAACAGCGGCAACAGGGTCTCGGTCTGCTGTTAAAA
>JAZUJY010000064.1:0-6533 GCA_045643005.1 Oscillospiraceae bacterium
CATATGCTGGTATCGATACCACCGAAATATAGTGTAGCTCAGATAATGGGATATTTAAAAGGAAAGAGCTCATTAATGATATTTGACAGACATGCTAATTTAAAGTATAAATATGGAAACAGACATTTTTGTTGCAAGGGATACTATGTAGATATAGTAGGAAAAAATAAAAAGAAAATATAAGAGTACATAAGAAACCAATTGCAGGAAGATATAGCAAGCGATCAGTTAAGTTTGTTTGAAACAGTAGACCCGTTTACGGGTGAAAAGTACAAGTAGAAAAAATAAAACCCCTTAAGGGGTAACTGAGAATGAAATGCAGTTGGCAGACCTATTCTCAGCCACTTAACGGGCAGTGTCAGTAACAAGCCCTTATAGGGCTTTCACATACTACCCGTTTTACGGGTAGTTTTGATTAAAAGAGGCAGTATAACAAGGTCATCAAGATATCCAAGTACCGGAATAAAATCAGGTCGATCGGAGATAAAGCATATCCGACTGTGATCCCGGCTATTATTTTTGCTGAAAGCGGAACTTCCTTGTCTTTTAAAGCAAGAAACACTGCGGGTATCTCTTTATTTATTTTTTTCACTTTTTCTTTAAGAATAATATAAATCCCCCCATGAAATAAATAATAATCCGCGTTTAATATTGCTTTTTAAACGCGGAATATGATAAATAAACAAAGTAAGTTAAAATTCTTCAGCAACCGCCAGTGTCAGAATACCTAAAATAACGATTGCAATAAATGCATATTGTTTTTTGGAGAGCTTTTCTTTTAAGAAGATCCTTGAGAGCAATAATGAGAAAACGCAGACAGAAGAGATGATCGGTGCTGCAATTGCGCCGTTTCCGCTCATTGCGAATACGTAAGTAAGCTGTCCGGCAGTTTCAAATACTGCTGCAAGTGCCTTGTCTCCCTGTTTTGGAAGTTCGAAAGATACTTTTTTTATTTTTAAAAAGATGAACAGAATTAATGCGAATAACGCAAAAGTGATCTCATAACTGGTATTCGCAACCTGTTCAATTGTTTCTTCAGTAATTCCGGTCAGCGGACTGTTAGCAGCATCATCAAGGTAGTACACATCAAGAAAACTTCCGAAAGCGTCCATGACGGCATACAGGAACGGCATGCAAAATGCTATTATGGCAAGTTTTTTGCCGAGCTTTATCTTTCGGTCTGTATCGCCATGACTTTCCAGAAATCCAACTCCAAGTATTCCGACTGCAATCAGGGAAATTGCTACAGCAGATATTAAAGAAATTTTTTCTTTAAGAAATATTACACATAAAATCGAACATATAGCGCCGGAGGTGTTTTCAATCGGATCTGAAATGGATTCCTCTATAAATCTCATTCCAAAATAAGAAAATACCATAGACAGGATATAAAGAAGGGATACAGGCAGATATATCAGTATGTTTACAGGATCATAATTAATATCCTGTGTAAGAAGAGTAAATACAGCATGGATTCCCATAACTGCGCCTACACAAATACTGATTTTCAGATGAGCATATTTCTCATCCGGGTGTGCCCCTTTCTTATAGAATAGTTCAGCTAAACTCCAGATAAGAGTAGTTGCAAGAGTAAATAAAAGCCACATAAATTGATTCTCCATATAATTTTTATAGTCCGGGTCAAGTGTTTTTTCCGGAAACATTTTTATAGTATAGCATTTTTATGAACTGTTATCAAGATAAAATTTTGGATAAACTCAGTTTGTGCTGTCCCTGAGATATCTGTGTAGTAAGGGTTAAACTCTTGCCGTCAAACTCAGATTTACTAAGCGTATTGTGAAACTTTATCACAACATCACTCTTGCTATCAGAAGTCGATATATTACTTCAATATCTTCTCCGTTAATTTCATACTGATTAATGTTAGCCCAGTCAAGTACAAGGTTCTTTCTTACTCTTGCAAATGTTCTTCGTCTTGAATAATACCTGAATCCGTGAAGCGTATTAAAAAAATTCCAAAAAAAAATATAAAAATCATTTTAGGCGAGAAATACGATATTAAATCAGCGTTTCCTTAGTTGAATTGTGTAGAGACGCTCCTTTCACTGTTGATGAGATTTTTTCAGATCTGAAGAATTGAATACATCATCAGCCTTGAAAAACGAACCATTGGAGCTGATTTTTGGGTTTATGGTAAAAATAGGCCGTGAATAGTAACCTGCGCTAACCACATTGAAAAATATCTTTTTCCTATATAGTTGATTATTCATTTGATAATTGGTATAATATTATTAATCAGGCATTCTGCGCAGGGTTGTCAGCTGATGTACATGATAATGTTACCACTCAGAGATAAAAACGGTAGAGCTGAATTATACTATCAAGGAGAGAAGTGATCATATGAATACAGATGAAAATAATTCCAATGTTGAAGCAGAACAGCTTTACATTGATGATGTTTATAAAGAAATATCACCCCCATTTGATCCTAGACAGATAAATATAGAGACCAGAACAATGGTAATCTCAAATATTGTAGAAAGACTAAAATATAATGAAATAATTCTGAATCCAGATTATCAGAGGAGAGCTGATCTGTGGGATGTACGAAAGCAGAGTAGACTTATCGAATCGCTTCTTATCAGGATTCCTCTTCCAATGTTCTACTTTGATATGCCAGATGATGATTCAATAATAGTAGTTGATGGTGTTCAAAGATTATGTGCTATCCGAAACTTCATTGCACTGGAAAATGATGACCCGAGAAAATTAAAGCTGACAGATATGGAATACCTTAAGGATCTCAACGGCAAGACATTTGAGGAAATACCGCCTCAGTTAAGACGAAGAATAAACGAACAAACTATACAGTCGTATGTTATAAAGCAGGGAACTCCTGATACGGTTAGAAACAGTATTTTTGAACGCATAAATACCGGAGGACTAGTACTTACTTCGGCAGAGATAAAGAATTCAGTTTACAGAGGAAAAGCAGCGGATTTTGTAAAAAAGCTTGCCGAAAGTCCAGAGTTTAAGAAATCAACAAACAACAAAATTAAGCCTGACAGAATGCTCGACAGGGAATTTGTTAACAGATTTTTAGCGTTTTACCTTATTGATTTGGATGATTATAAAGGCAATTTTGAAAAGCAGCTTGTTGTTGCTATGGAAATGCTGAAAAATGATGACCTTGATTTTGGTAAGATTGAAGCTGATTTTAAGAGAGCATCAAATACGGCCTATACTTTATTTGAAAAAGATGCTTTTGTAAAATCTTCTTCCAATCATGTAATAAACAAGGCTATTTATGAATCTGTAATGGTACAGCTTGCCAGACTCAGTGAAGAAGAATCAAATACATTGATTGAAAAAAAAGATCATTTTTCTATAATGTACCGTACACTTATTACAAATGATGAGGAGTTTCTTAAATCAGTTACTAGCGGCACTGCACGTCTGAACTGTATTAAATATCGTCATAATAAGATAGAAGAAATTATTAAAGAGGTGTTAAAAAGTTGATAAAAGTTATCAGAATTTCAAATTTAAAATCCGTAAAAGAAATGAACATTGGCCTGTCAAATCTAAATCTACTTTTCGGAATGAATGGTATGGGAAAATCAACTACTATTCAAAGTCTTCTTCTCTGCAGGCAAAGTTTCTGGAAAAATGAAAAAAGTAATATGTCAAAACTGTTTCCAAATGGTGAACTAGTGAGGCTTGGAACAGCGAAAGATATATACTGTGTATCAGCCGAACCAAAAGAAACACTTGATATAAAGCTATATTATTCTGAAGAACAGAATTATCAGTTTTCATATCTATACGATGATAAAATGCCTCATAATAATTATATGATAGCCCAAAATACAAACAATGGAACAAACGTTAATTATGACTGTTCTTTGTTTAATGATAATTTCGTGTATTTATCAGCAGAGCATCTCGGACCAAGAAATAAATATGACTATTCTGAATGGAATAACAGCGGAATTAACAGATTCGGTATCAATGGTGAATTTATTGTCCCTTATCTTGCAATGAACAGCAATTATAAGGTCCCGGAGAAGCTGTGTTGCACTGAATCTAAAAGTGACCAAACTCTTATTAACCAGGCAAGTGCATGGATGAGCAGAATTTCTCCTGGTGTGCGTTTTGAAACTGAATTGTTGCTTGCCGATCAGGAAGCTAAACTAAAAATTGCATACAACGAACAGTGGTCAGTTTCAGATTCATATTCTCCAGTAAACGTTGGATTTGGTATCCCTTATGTACTTCCCGTTATTACTACACTGCTGACCTGTAATAAAGACAGTCTGATCATTGTTGAAAATCCAGAGTCCCATCTGCATCCAAAGGGACAGGCGGCAATTGCTGAATTGATGGCTGCTGCTGCTGATTATGGAGCACAGATAATATGTGAATCTCACAGTGATCATATTATTAACGGAGTAAGAGTAGCCGTTAAGGAAGGAAAAATTGATAATTCAAAGGTTACAGTCAACTATTTCCAAAAAGATAAAAATCTTAACACGGAACATGAAAAGATTAAGATTGATAAAAACGGTAACCTTAGTAATTATCCGTCAGGTCTGCTTGATGAGTGGGGCGAACTAATGTCAAAGCTGATCTAGCAGAATGGAGGAACTATGGAGATATTTGCGAATGAACTTTCATTTGAGTCTGCAATTACTGATGTTAGCAGGGATTTTGCTGAAATAAACAAGATTTATAATTATATAAAAGAGTATGGTATTAATTCATGCAGAATTCCCAAGAAAAACTATGCGGAAATATATTCAGCTCTGATAAAAATGGATGAAAAAAACAGTTTAGATTTCTTTTTTTCGTTTTTCAAAACACCGTTTGAAGAAAATGATAATGTAAATAATCACATGGAATCATATCTGAATGAAGAATGGAAATATAACGGAGTTTCGTGTCTTGGTCTGGCTGTGGCGTATTTGTCTGATTCAGTTACACTAAGTGTCTCACTAAATGACTGGCCTGATCACACGGTCTATGTTGAACGCGGTGATACAATTGTTAATGTCAGAAATATAACTGATATAAAACATGCGGAGTTACATACCGACTGGCTTCAATCACTAAAAAAGCCAGAGTTGCTGAAAACTGATCTTACACCTGATTCAAAGTGTATTCATTTAAGAGATGATCATGGCAAGGACAAGCTGTTTGCTCTTTCTAAAAAGCTACTTAGGAGTGAATATGCTGTTAAGGTGATTAATTCAATGTCGTTTGACAGCTACTGTGGAGATTTTATAAAAAATTGTTACAATGACGGAAAAATTGAAATTGTAATGTACTGGACTGACAAGGGTTACGGACTGGTTTTGCAGACCACAGGCCGAAACTTAAGAGAGACAAGAAAAATAGCTGAAATTCTAGAAAAAAAATACGGATATCCGTGAAGTAATTAATTTGATTAAACGTATGAATTATTGCTATCCAAATCGGGTTATCCTAAAATGGAAAGGCAGTCTGCTTACTCAGAACAGGAGGACTTAACGGCGGTACTCTTCCGCAGAAAGAAATTGACGATTTATAACTTATGTCAAGGATAAATACAAGCACAGAAGTCTCACCGGATTTACTATTAATGTATACGGTGAATTCGTAGATGTGGATATAGAATCCCATTTTACTGACGTACCTTTTGACAGAACAAGAAGAATTACTGGTTATCTTTGTAGGTAACCTTAACCGTTTCAATGACACAAAGCGTGCTGTAGTTAAGGATAGATCAAAAGCGTTACAACAAAGTGACCTGCAATATTTTATGGCTATTTTTGACATTAAAAAGTAACACTATTATGTGGTAAAATCAAAAAGCTAAATGTGCACAACAAGCATTTGGTAACTTTCCTTAAACCTTAAGGCGGTATACTTCAATTTCATGAGGTACACCGCCTTTTCTCCTGTATATTCAATTATTGCGTAATGTCAGCCTGAATCAAAAGTGAAAAACATTCTCTGCTGCAGTGTACTACTGCATCCTGATTCATTAACCCATCACCATCCATAAAATCATCCAGCATAACTCTGAGTTTACGTACCGCATCCGGTAATCCGGCGCTATATAATGCCGGTGGCTCTTCCCCACTGTACAGAACGTATTCAGATGTTCCATCCGGTTCATCTTTCAGAATGCTGTACTTCATGCCTCTGGGTGTTTCAAATATTTCAAGGTTATCTGAATCAGTCATGTCATAACTATAAATATAAGCTTCAACATTCATCGCAGCTTCGGTTTTATTGTTTTCATTATTTTTATTACTGATTATCATTTTTGTCTCCTGTTCTATCTGTTTATATGACATTACTTAATATTTTATCACATTTCCGGATTCATTACAATACGAAGACGTAATATGATAGGATAAACGCATCAATTTCAAAAGAAAAACCATCAAATTTCGGAAACCTATTGAAATTTGATTATTTTTATGGTATAATGTATTACATAGTATGTAATACATTGCGGCGAAAGGAGCTTATAATCATGGATTATGAAGAATACGAAAAAGAATGTAAGAAAATTAAGGAGGAAA
>JAZUJY010000065.1:0-10359 GCA_045643005.1 Oscillospiraceae bacterium
CTTTTCGATTGCCGCACCTGCCTCACCGAGTTTCACGAGTGCTGTATGCGACTTCTCCGCTTCGTTTTGCAGATTTTGAAGTTCCTGTTCCGTTTCGATGATCTCACGCTGAAGGGCATCGTACTGCTCCTGCGAGATGTCTCCACGGGCAAGCGCATCATTTGCCTGTTCAGCGGCGGTTTTCAGGGTTTCCAGTTTATCTTTGGTAGCCGTCACCGCGTCGGCGAGGAGCTTGTGCTTCTGCGAAAGTAGTTCCGTGTTGGTCGGATCAAGCTTCAGCAACTTTTCCACATCTTTAAGCTGTGTCTGCGTGGTTTTGATGTTCTTGTTGACACCTTCCAGAGCCTTCGACAGCTTGGTCGTATCGCCGCCGATCTCGACCGTGATGCCCTTGATTCTGTTTGCCATGCGGTTTCACCTCCTCCTTCGTGAGAGCATGAAAAAAGCAGCCCCGAAGGACTGCTCAGTGTATATTCAGTTACTAATGTAAAACATAGAAATGGACACTCTGATTGATATTTTTATTTGCCCTCGCTCTTATGCAAGGGCATTATGTTTGTCCGTAAGTCCTTTATCAAGGAACTTGTAGTAAATATGGATTGTTCTCGGCTGTCTGCCTTTCGTGTTCTCGTCAACTGTAACGTATTCCAGCAGTTCCAGGCACATTTTACGGGTAAGCACCTCTGCACCTGCATAGCTTTTCAGACGGCGGATAAATTCTTCTACGTCTGCTTCGTCCTGTTTCTGAAGCTGATGACGTTCCTGCAATTCCTCAAAGTCAGAAGCCAATGCTTTCTTTTCTGCACTATATTTTTCGAGCAGTTCAACACATATATCTTCCGGAACTCTGCCCATGACCTTATCCTCATAAACGCTCTGTATGAGTCTCTCAAGCTCTTTAATGCGATTGCTGATATCCTGTTCACGTTTCTTGTCTGCAACCGTCTGAGACTCCCACAGGCTCTCCTTACGGGCAAGGAACTTCTGCTTTGCATCTTCTTCATCAAATGTCATCTGCACCATATTCTGAATGTCGGAAAGTACGATATCCTCGATGAGATACTGCTTGATGTAATGAGTAGAACAGATATTTCCGCCGCATCTGCTGTGCAATCCGCAGGCAAATGCAGGCTTCTGTCCTTTTCCGCCATTGTGCTGACGCATTTTACTGCCGCAGGAATCACAATACAAAAATCCAGACAGCGGAGCGGTAACGCCCTTTCTGTCTCGTTTACCCTGACTGACGGATGCATCCACTTCTCTGCATTTGTCCCACAGTTCTCTGGAAATAATTGCTTCGTGATTTCCGTCGATTACCGTCCATTCTTCGGCGGGTTTCTGTATAATCTTGTGATTCTTATAGCTGACAGGAGAAGAACGCTGCTGTGCAAGCTGACCGATGTAAATCGGGTTGTTAAGAATTCTCTTGACATTGATATTGCCCCATAAATGACTTGTATTATGAGGATTTGGCTTTCCAAGGCGCTGATACAGATAGTCAGACGGAGTTGGAATTCCCTCTGCATTCAGAATATCTGCAATCTTTTTCGGATTGTATCCTTTTGCACGCATCTCAAAAATACGCTGTACAATCGGTGCTGCATACGGATCAATGACAGGTGTATTGAACTCATCATCGTCTTTGAAGTATCCATACGCACCGGAAACGCATTTATATTTTCCTGCTTTTGCATTGGCTTTGAATACAGCTCTCAGCTTTTTTGAAGTGTTAGCGGAATGCCATTCGTTAAAAACATTCATAATCGGCATCATATCCATGCTCGCACTGTCTGAGTTTGCTGTATCAACATTATCATTCAGCGCAATAAAGCGGATATTGTACATCGGGAAAATGTAATCTGTGTACTGACCGACCTGAATATAGTTTCTTCCGAAACGTGAAAGATCTTTACATACAATCAGATTGATTCTGCCATTCTTTGCATCCTCCAGCATACGCTGTACACCTGGGCGATTGAAATCAGTGCCGGAATAGCCGTCATCAACATATTCATCATACATTGTCCAGCCCTGTTCAGCCACATAATTTGAGAGAAGTCTTCTCTGGTTTTCAATGGAGAGAGATTCTCCTGCACGTTCATCATCTTTTGATAATCTTAAATAAATACCTACAATGTAGTTTGTCTGCTTTGGTAACATATACGCTCCTTTCCTCCAAAGCAGCTATTATCAACATTATCAGTATAACTGATTCTGCCGAAGATAGCAATACTTTCAGAGTGGATTCATTGACTTGCACAAGTCCGGAACGTATTTCCGAGCACATCATTCAGCGCATTGTCGAACGCATTTTCATATAAAACGTCATTCAAATTCTTTTTGCCGACAAAATGGCTGACTACAATCACAGGCTGTCCATCTACGACATACCTGTTTTCACGCATAGGGCAGTCCTTGAACTGCTCGTTCATTTCTTTCATTGTTCTGTTTTTCATAGCGTATTTATATCCTTTGTTTCTCTCTATCTATACATCGGACAAGGGCAACGCATTCTCTTTTCTCTTACCCTTAACGATCTGCTGAACAGAGCCGCCTGTCTCCGTAGGCTGCCTGAGTATTTGTTCAGCTATATAGAACCATTATACTCCGATAGAATTTTAAAGTCTATTCGCCATATAGCTAAACTTTGTGGTTACAAATGATATTTTGCTTGTCAAGAGTAAACGAATACGACGTAATATAGGCGAAAAAGCACCGAATTTCTTGAAAATCCGGTGCTTTTCGTGATTGTATGCGGTTGAAATGGCTGTATATAGGCATTATAGTTTCAACTTGGAATCATTTCATACTGATATATTATACAATTATTCGATTCATATAAATTCAATTAATTTCATTTTTAATTCGCTAAAATATGTTTCCTCAAAGAACTTAAAACCTACTATAATCGGTCTGCCGCCTTTGGATCTTACAGGAATTCTATTATTATAATCTGAAACAGTATACTCACATAACAACTCACCTAAACATATCGGATCGCAAACAGGAATGAGCCCGTTATCTTTTCTATAAAAAACCCATGTTATGCCATCTGTCAGAATAACTTTTTTATTTTTGAGTGCATTTAAATGTCGTTCTATTTCTGGCAAGCAATGGTAACTTTTAGGTTCCAATCCAGTTATAGGGGCAAGTACAGGCGATTTAATTTCCGCAACTCCTCTATAAATAACCTCGACATCTCTATTATTCCAACGCCATTGATCTGCAATGCATAAATCAGGTGTTGCAGGAACAATTTTTATAATCTCTTTACCGTTCTTATCTGTGTACTTCTTTTCATATGTTCCGCAGTATTGTTCGTATTCATGTATTTCAGATTTAATTTTTATATCAACTGGTTCTATATCTAAATCACTGAAAATCGATTGAAGAAAAGGGCGGATAATATTATCCTGATAAACCCGCTCTCGACTATCCTGTGTTTCAAACTGTCGTTTCATTAATTTAATATACTCTTTATATTCCATTTTGACACCTATATTCTATTCATCATTCATAGTAAGTATTAAATTGAAATTAATACAATTCCAACTTTCCAAATTAAACAGTATGCCTCACTCTGTCTTCCACCTCTGCACGTTTCCCATCATTAAAACGATCAAGAGAGCCGACAAGATATCCTGTAATTCTTCTGACTCTTTCAAACGGAACATTTTCAAATTCGCATTTTAAATCTACGAAATCGCCATCCACCTTAATTGTAATTTCCTTGATAATTTTATCTGCATATTTCTTTTTGCTGTGTTCAATATATGCGTCAATTTCTTCCTGTGAAATCTGTTCACCGATAACTGTTACTTTCATCAATAATTCCTCCGATAATTTTTCTATCAATCAATTCCGAAAATAATTATAGCACAATCGAATGAAAAAATCAAACAGGACAAAACTCAAATGTCAAATTCCAAAAGAAAATAAATCATATTTTTCAAAGAAATATAATTTCAGATATGCAAAAAAGGAAAAATGAATCTTCAAATGTAAACTTTCTGTAAACAATCAAGAAAAATCAGGACCAAAACGCAAAAACGTCGGTAGATAAGTAGAGGGGTATTTCATATTTCAACTTGTGAATCTGAACAAGAACGATTTTTGAATTTTGTACATAACGGAGAAATCAATTTCAAAAGCAAACTTTTTTCAAAAAATCTTTTGCATCTGAGCATTTTTTTCGGATTATAAGTAGAGGGATATTTTCATTTGCTTCATTGTGAATCTGAATAAAACAGAAATTCTGTTTTTGTACATAACGGAGAAATCAAAAATTATTTTCAGAATAACAGGTTGACATTTGCGATTTTTTCGGTATATAAGTGAGAAGCTTTTTATGCCGAAGCTATCCCGCATGAAAAGAGCAAAATAGAGAGAGCCGACAGGCTCTCATGGGCAATCACGACCGTAGGGCGTGATTCCGTATAGCAAGCTTGTCACTTTGTGGACCCAAGTCCAAAAAGTGAGCTGTTCCGACGGTTCCAGTTTTGAAAAAACTGAAACCGCTTCACAGCACGCTTGTCAGGGGAATAAATACCCCTAAGACCCCTCTAAAGAAAATTCAGAAAGGAAAATCAAAATGTCAGAAAAAGAAAAGAACAACAAGGATGTCATTGTGAAATTTCGCATGACTAAGGAGGAAGCTGAATGGCTTGACAAAAAGTTTAAAAACAGTCACGCAAAAAACAGAAGTGATTTCATCAGAAAAATGATTCTGAATGGACTGATGATTAACATTGATGAAAACACCGATAAGGTTCTCCGTCAGAACATCTGCAGCATCTCGAATAATGTGAATCAGATTGCAAGACGAGTGAACGCTACAGGCAATTTTTACGAACAGGATTTTGAAGAACTCAAGGAAGGAATTAAAAGCATATGGCAACTACTAAACTCTCTACAATTAAATGTGACGAACTTAAAGCAATCGAATACATTGCCAATCCCGAAAAGACCGACAACGGAAGACTGATTTACACATACTGCTGTCATGAAGATCCGCATGATGCTCACAAGGATTTTTCCGATATGAGAAAGAACGGTTCCGGCAGAAGTACAGTGCTTTGCAAACACATGATTCAGAGCTTTCTGCCTGGTGAAATTACACCTGAAGAAGCAATGGAACTTGGAAAAGAATTGTGTGATGAATTTCTTGGCGGCAACTATCAGTATTACCTCGCAGTACATACGGATAAAAATCACGTTCATGTGCATGTTCTTGTGAACAATATCAGCATGACGGACTATCGTACTTTTGAAACTAATATGAATCGTGGAACAAGGCATCACAGAGCTTCTGAAAGGCTCATGGAAGCGTCTGATAAAATATGTAAAAAACATCATCTTTCAGTGATAGAGGATCACGAAAGCACAAAAGGTCAAAGTCATTTCGAATGGGAAATGGATCAGAAAGGTTTATCATGGAAATCCAAACTCAAAAATTCAATTGATGAAGTTGTTATGCAGAGTGAAGATTTTGATGATTTTCTCCGAAAATGTCCTGAACACGGTATACTTGTTTCATACAATCCTCAGCATAAAATTGATTTGAAATTTATGCTTGAAGAGCAGAAGAAAAACAATCCGAAAGCGAAGTTCACAAGAGCCAGAACTCTTGGTTGGTTCTATGAAACAAAACAAATTATCCGCTTGATTGAACATTACAGAGGCAGAGCTAATTTTGTTGCACGAACAAAGATTATCAGAACCAATGTTACAAGGTTTATGGAATCTCCCGCTTTAGAGAATTATGCAATGCGTGAAAACATGAAGGAAACAAGCAAGGCTCTGAATATTTTGTACCAGGACGGAGTAACACGGGAAGAAATCCAGCATGCGGCACAGCTTTCGCATATTCGTGCAGCTGCTATTGCACAGGAATCCAACAAGCTGAAAACACAAATTGCTGACGTTGATTTACTCATTTCTGCTATCAGGGATTACAACAAATACAAGCCTGTCCGTGATGAACTCCGAACACTCACAGGACGTAAAAAAGCAAAATTTTACGAATCCCATACGGAAGAACTTCAGAAGCTGAAAAAAGCTTCTGATCAGCTTTCAGCATGGTTCCCGAATGGTAATGTTCCAACCCTTGAAATGGCGGAGGCAAAGAAAAAATCTCTTATGGAACAACGTACTAAAAAAGATGAAGAATACAAGACTGTAAAATCGGAAGCTGAACAGCTCGGAAAAGCCATGCGGACGGTGGAAGATTATCTTTCCAATGAGCGTGATATGCAGAATCGGAAAAAGAAAAATAATGATTTGGAATGATGACATAAAAATACAGCAGGGAGCCGTGGGCTCTCTGCTGTAAAAACGGTATTCTATTACTCGGCAAACTGGGAGTTGTAAGTGGTTTAAAGGGAAATTAAATTTGATTTATAACACTTATTTCATATATTCTCTTGCAATCTCTTTGTCAACAGCTCTCTCATATAAATCATAATTTCCATTTTCGAGAAATTCTTTAACTGCTTCAGCAAGCTCATTACTGATATATTTTGTTTTCTTTTCAGTTCTGCCTACATAAACAAATCCAAGATACTCTAAAATTGACATAAAGAAACGGTATGCAAGTTCACACTTCTTATATTCATCTGTTTCCTGTTCAAAGAGTGGAAGATATTTGTTTTTATAAAGTCTCAACACTTGTGTTTCTTTAGTGTCCCATCCTTTGTCAGAATGGTATAAATCTGTTATTTCGTTAACACCATTTAAGAAAGCATAAACAGAAAAGTATACTCCGTTTAGTTCACCAAAATAATCCGGTACTTTGTATAATCTTCCCTGCTTTTTATATTCTGTTGTTTCGTAGAGGAAACTTTCGGTAAATGCATCATAAAAATAATGGTAATCTTCAAATTGCTCCCAAAATGGCAAAATAGACTGCCCAAGATGACATATAATATAGGGATAAAAACTATCTGAATATGGAAGTTCACGCAAATCAAACATAAGTGCAGTAATAAAATCCTTGATCGATGTATGACCTTCATCGAACACTCTCTTTGCTCGTTCGATTTCATCGGCTTTCAGTTCACGAAGTGCAATTTTATTGGTCTTTGTATCAAGGAAACTTTCTGAAACTCCGTAATCGTCAGTTATTTTCATTTCAGAAAAAGATGTTCTTACAGAATAAATCATATTGAGCAATGCTTTAAATTCGCTCTTTTTTTCATCATTAAACAATTCTCCTGATAAAGGAAATGTAACCTTACAAAAATTTTCACAAACCTTTTTTTCATCGAATTGTACGGCAAAAGTTTCGTTGAGTCCATCTCCAAACTCAATCAAAAAACTATTTTCATCGTATGTACAGCTCCAATTTTTTGTTGCACCATGTTTTTTTACGGATTTTGCCATTTTTTCAAAAACTTCTAAAGGCTTTCTTGTACGCTTTAATTTCAGTTTATAGAATATAGTTGTTAAATCTCTGTCTTCTGCCATTATTATCACTCCAATTATTATTTTAACTCACTTAAATGTTGATTTAACTCAGTTCGCCAAATTCAGGTTTGTCGGGCAAATCAACATACGCCCTTAGCTATAAGTATACGTCTTACAGCAGAAAAAGTCAAGATATTCACACACCGAAAACAGTTCATTATGCTGTTTTTAACACAAATTTTTAAGGAGGTATCCATTCAAATGAGTGAGCTGGACAAGTTTTCAGCAGGACAGGATGAAAAAACAATTCAGAACAAGCAATACAAGATTCTTAGCACACCACATGGAAAGCTGATTGCAATCGGACTGGATAACAGTAATATTCCGTTTTTTATGACATTTACAAAGCAGGATATGTGGCTGACCTATGACGGAGATTATGATTCTTCTGTTAATGAGATTATCAGAAAAACAGAATCAAACGAATACTCGGATATGGTTCGTAAAATCAATGATGCCCATGATGAAAGCGGTTATCTTGTATTACTGCCTAAAGTTGCACATTTTTTGCATATCACGGTAAGCGAATTAAATCGCAAGCCGAAATCTCTCCTGATTCTGTTATGCAAGCTTCTTTTTCAGCTATGGTTCTGCGATACAATTACAATCAGCAATGAGCTTGCTAAAGTATATTTCCTGAAATAAAGCCACCATGCTTCTATCGGCTCACAGAAGGCTCAGAATCCACTGATGTGATTTGGAACAGGAATTTACATACCCAAAAAGAAAGACGGTTCATAGTGCGTTCTGAACCGTCTGGGAATGTGTGTGTGTTAAATAGGGTTGTAACAGCTATACAGACTGTGGATGATTATCTGGCTAATGAGAGGGATATGCGGAGGAGAAAAATGAAGGTGAAAGAGGAGTAGTTTTTTAGCAAATACCAAAATTATTACTTTATACGAATTATTGAATTGAAGAACACTATTAATAAAACTCCGTCTCTGCAATTTTTCTTTCGTTTTCAGACTCGTTAAAGAAACTTTTACTTATGATATTAAATATTTTAGATGTTTTTGGGTACTTAATTGATAGATTTCGACTTATTTCTGCATATTTCTGTCCCAGTTTATATTCATCTCTTCCTCCAGTGACAGTATACACTCCACGTCCATATATAATAGCAGAAGCAAAAGAATTCATTAATTCATCATTTCCTATTTCTTCTATTTTGTCCCTAATTGCTTCATGTGGAAAAATCCCATCAGAACCTGACGGAGAATAAGCAAATAACTTTCCAAGTTTTTTATAAAACAGAGATTTTTTCTGCTTTTGTTCTAAATAATACTTGAATTCACTAATCCACTTATTCAAAATATCCTTGTTGATAGAACCATCTTCTTCACCTGGACAAAACTTTACATCTCTTTCCAAAGAGAAAAATAATTGTTTCTTCTCATAATCCATTGTTTCATCATAACTACCATCATCTTTTGGGCAAGTCAAAGAAATGATTTCAGCAAATGGGTTGGCGTTTCGTTTAAACAAATACTGACAATATTTCATATTTTCCCAACCGATAATACGATATAATCTCATCTCAAGTTCAAACAATATTGGATATCTTTCAAAGTCATCACCAATCCTTTGGTGAACTTCTGAGAATAACCGCTTAATAAAATAACATTCATTATCTCCAATTGATGTCTTTTCAATGATCATTATTTTTGTCGATTCCGATATAATCATCAGTATTTCTTCGATATTAAACAATTCTATAGTAGAATGCAAGATTAGACTAAGTGCATTCCAGTTTCTATACCGTAACAAGTTTTCTACAACCTCAACAAGCAAATCCTTATTATCAATTTTAAACTGATTAAATCTACTCCAATAACTCTTTATTGCTTCATCTGGTAATTCTTGAATGAAAGCCTTCGATTTATTTTCAAATGGCAGTATAGATATAAAAGCAACATAGAAATCATCAGCGAAATGATCTTTTCGTAAAAACTCTATTGCCTGATATACTTCTGTATAATTTGAAGATGAACATTTGTAGATATAATCAGCTGCAATTTGAGTGCTATTGGTAGACTTAATTATAATATTGAGTATTTCTTGATCATACTTGGAATCACAATAGTATTCTGCAATAGCGGAACCAATAAAAAAGCATGATTCCATTTTTCTAAGTTGTAAAAAATGTGCTAAGTCAATATTTTTTTCTTTAAATCTTTTGATTTCTGAAACAATAACATCTTTTATTGCTTTTTTATTTTTCTGATAGTAGTTTCCTTCAGAATCAAATACAACAGGGTTGAAAATCGGTATATCTCCTGACACTAGTAAATACAGAAAATCGTACGCCTCATCTTCAAAAGTAATTTCAATACATATATTTTCAATTTTTGAAAGTCTTTCAGAGGATGTTGCCCAATCAGCTTTAGCAAAATGTCTATGACGATATATTATCTTTCTTAACGTGGTTTTAATTCTTTCTTTATCTTTGTCATTAAGGTTTGTGATAGCAGTTGTTACTTCATTTTGTATTGCAATAAATAGTTCGTCAGTGCAGGTTGGTAGCAACTCTAATAATTTGATTAGTTTTTCAAGATCACCATTAATATTCGAGAGAAGAATCTGAGTATATGAAACATAGAAATGAATCAAATCATTAGTTGTATACTGAATTATTTTATCAGTTTTCCTGTATGTGAAACTTGAATTTCCAAAAATAGTGGTGTTTTTACCAATTTCATTATAAATAATATCCCAAAAGAATGGATATTTCTCCACTCCTAATTTTGCTAGCTCGATTTTATCTTTACTTTCCAATGCAGATACATTGTACCAAGCACAAAACACCTTAGATATATCATCTCGTGGATTATTACCTGTAGAGCATTTATCGATTTCATTTCCAAGTTCAAATAGTATTCTTACAACTCTGAC
>JAZUJY010000066.1:0-4199 GCA_045643005.1 Oscillospiraceae bacterium
CGGATATCGTTTTTATTGGTGCTTATTTCATTGCTAATGAGAGTTTCTGGATCACAAGCCAAAACACGGTAGTTTTAGTGCAAATTGGCTTGAACCAGAATTGCTGATTTTTAGCAAAATATAGGCGAGTATGTTCGCAGAGCCTATATTCACCCGGCACTTAGAAATTGAGGTTATATTAGAAAAAGTTCAGGCTTGTTTTTCTATGCTGTTATGACCTCAGTCGGAAAACGAGGATACTCTAAAAAATGATGTCCTTACTGAGCATCTCTATGGTATGGAGAAATAATTATGAGTTAACCAACAACCATGTCTCCCCATAACGGGGAGACTATATTTATATCTACAGATGTATATAATAAATGAATAAATCAAAATACCGCCCAAATATGTGCGACAATATGTTACATCATTCATTACAATGATAATGCCTTTACAGTATCAGCGTATCTGCTTACCGAAATAGGCTTTATCCACGGTAAAATCAATTCACGATAGTTTTCGTCCATGAAATGATCATCCTCAAAATCGACGATTCCGCCGAGATGATTTATCTTTTCCTTTATCTCCGAATCGAGGAAAACCGCTTCTTCAAAATCGCAGTTTTTGAAGCTATTGCTATTCACGTTATCGCTTTCGGAAATACGATACACTCTGCACTTGTAAAAATTACTGGAATATTCTCCGTCAATACTGAACAAAGTATCTCCCGGAAGTTGCAGTGGAAGATTTAGATAACTGAAATCAGTATGACAAATTATATTTTGATGAATGATCTTCTTCACAATAATAACATTTTCAACGCTATATCCGTCTTTTAATCCGCGGCAGATATCAAGAAATCTATCCAGTGTGTTTTTTACATAAAAATCCTTATTATCAGGTGCTTTCAGTCGCTCTCTGCATACCTCGCCAAGCATCTTATAGGTATCGTATTTTTCAGGAAATCTGTCGGGTTCATTAAACCACATTCCCGATAAGCTGATATCAGATAAATATTCTTCCGGATCATCGCATCCGACACTGCCTGTTTCAAATATCTCCACAGCGTTTACTATATGCCGAGCTGCAAAGTAGTCACGGTAAAACTGCTCGGTGAAACGGAGAAGTGAAGTATTGTCTTCATCGGCTGTAAGCAGTCCCGTGTTCTTTATCAGCAAATCTATCCATTCATCATTCTGCCTGCTTTCAAGCAGGCTTTTTTTATCTATATTTTTTACTCTGACATGATTTTGATACACTTGATCATTGTGAATATAGATTTTCAGTGCATCATCAATCGTCTGAAGTGTTTCTGCTCTTGAAAGTTCCCTTGTTTCCCAATCGTCAAGCATTTTCTTACCTACAAGAGGCAATGCAAACCAGATAAGAAAGCGTATCACGTCATTGCCCTGCCAGTGTGAAAAATATAGATCCAGCAGTTCACCTGCTGTTTCTGCTGTCACGTCAGGTAATCTGTATATGTTATAGATCGTAGGTAATTTCATCAGGCTATATTTTCCCTCACTGATACCTGTAAGCCTGACTTGATCCAATACATCCATTGCCTTATTATCGGGAAAAACTCTGCCTGAAACTATAATGCGAACGTTTTTCCACAGCTTTGAGATATGCATTATTTCCTTAGCAAATACATCATAAAGACCAAGCGGCAGTTCATTCATATCATCAAGCAATAATGTCCAGCTTTTATTGTAAATGGGTTCTGTTTCAAATGTTTCATTGAGCAATGAAAGCTGTTTTACAACAACATCCTCATTCATATTTATGGACAGAGCTTCATATGTTGTATATTCATACTGATAGTGATATTTCAGCAGAATATTGAGGATTATCCAGCATGGACAAGTACTGAATCTGCTGTGAAATTCCTCCCTGTATGAATCAAGCGAAAAATACAGAAATGCCGAATCATCGGAGTTTATCAGACTTTTCAAAAGAGCTGTTTTGCCTGAACCTTTGATGCCTTGAATGAAAAGATCATTATTTTTCGGAAGCGCTGTTGTTTTTGAACCGTTACAAATAAACTCAAAAGGGTATTCATAGCTTTCGGAGGTCTGCTTTTGGGCTTCTGTTCTAATAATTTCAATAATATCAAGATCACTGTCAAGTTCAAGCGGAGCATCAGCGCTATACCTGATTACTTGAAACGTATTGCGGTCCGGACAATGCATAAGCGTTAGATTTTCGGAGAGACATGGTGATTTATGGCATTGATACAGCAATCCAAGTATCAGTGCTTCAACGCATATACGCTTCTGATGAACATAACCGCCAACCAATTCCTTCTTGTCGATGAAACCGCTGCCGTACAATACTTCTTTTATGTCACTGTCCTGCCTTACAAGTTTCAGCATTGTATAAACTAAAGAACCAATTTTGTTTTTATCAATGAATTTATCGAGAGTATATTCAAGTTTATGCAAATATATCGTCATTTTTTCTGTGTTATTTAAACTATTCTTCAGTTGATTAAAGCTGATGAGTTCATAAGGATAGCCTTTGCCGTCTTTTAAAAATCGG
Source organism: Oscillospiraceae bacterium (assembly GCA_045643005.1). Taxonomy (GTDB): domain Bacteria; phylum Bacillota; class Clostridia; order Oscillospirales; family Ruminococcaceae; genus HUN007. The sequence goes on from JAZUJY010000066.1 coordinate 2,524, forward strand.
CTCAAAAATCTTTCAAGTTTTCTGTAAGCTTCTTTGGCAATAACTTCATTATTGAAACATTTCAGTAGTTCAGTCTCACTTGAGAAGTCTGAAATACAGAGCATTAGCAAGGTATATACCTTACCATTTGAAAGAATTCCTTTTCCTTTCCGCTTAGCCTGCATAATAAGCGATAAAACAACATTCAAGGAAAGCATTATACACCTCTCGATATTTGCGGCAAATCTTCTTGTTTTTGCGGCAAGTTTTCTTTACTGTCATGATATGATTTACTTAATAAATTAAGTCTATCACAATTTTGGCTCATTGTCAAAAAAATATGTCGCAAATTTATACAATCTGCGACATACTTATTATAGATAAATTATACTATATTTCATAACACAATTCAAGTGCATCTGTAATATAGCAACAAAAAATTCATAATTTTTAGTTGCTTTCACAACTAACGATGTCTTGTTTTGTTATTTTTGACAGTGAGTTTAATGACATAAGCCGTCAGGATTATGGTACGTTAAAAAAGGAGGAGCCTATGGCACGGAGAGGCGAAAATATATACAAGCGAAAAGATGGACGATGGGAAGGGCGTTACAGGCTTGAAACAGCGAAATATCGTTCGGTATACGGCAAAACATATCATGAGGTCAAAACCAAACTCGCACAGATTAGACCCATATCTTCCTCAAGTGTCACATCAGGGAATCTGACTGTAAGAGTACTGTTTGAAGAATGGCTGACAGCCATTCAGCTTCGTGTGAAAGAATCAACATTTGCAAATTACCGGATGAAAGCTGAAAAGCATATTTTGCCTGAATTCGGTGACTTGCTATATGATTCACTGACGGTAAAAATGCTTCATAGCTTCATCTCAGATAAAATAAGAGCGGGTTTATCTGCGAAATATGTCAGCGATATCATAATTGTTTTTAAATGCATGGCAAAGTACATTTCCAAAGTTCACGGATTCCGCAATATATTGGCAGATGTTGTACTTCCCAAAGTAACAAAAAAAGAAATGAAACTATTTTCGGACAGTCAACAAGCTGCGTTATGCAAGTATCTCATGAATAATATGGATCCGACCGCTTTATGTGTACTGATTAGTCTTTATACCGGATTAAGAGTCGGCGAAATATGTGGACTGATGTGGAGTGATATTAACTTTCAAAAAAGTATTCTTACCGTCAGAAGAGCAGTTCAGCGTATACATGATAAGAATAATAAAACAAGAATTATCATTGGCACTCCAAAGAGCCGCAGTTCATGTAGAACTATTCCAATTCCAGTGTTTATTATAAAATTGCTGCGGAATTTCCGCAGCAATGAAAACTTTTTTATTCTATCTGGAAATACTATTCCAATCGAACCCAGAACTCTTCAGCGACGTTTCAAGACTATTTTATCAAAGGCAGAACTATCGTCAGTCAGCTATCACTGCCTGCGGCATATGTTCGCTACAAACTGTATCAGTGCAGGCTTTGACGTTAAAACACTTTCTGAGATTCTCGGCCATTCAAGTGTTGAAACTACGCTGAATCGCTATGTTCATTCGTCTATAGAAAGAAAAACGGAATGTATGAACCTGCTTCGATTTACTGTATAAAAATATTTAAGCCGTCAGAAATAGCGTCTGAAAGTCAGCGCTATTGCCTGTGTTTCAGCAATAAAAAGATGTG
>JAZUJY010000067.1:0-68475 GCA_045643005.1 Oscillospiraceae bacterium
CGGAGATTGTACTCCGACTGAGCGGGAAGATAGAACCCGCCGCCTGCAGAGGCGGGGGATATCCTCTGTGTTGTTATATGTGATCAAATTTATCAGTCTTTACGTATTTCTGTGAACAGTACTCCTCTTCCGAGATAGGCACCAGCAGCTTCTCTGAATCAAAACAGTAATAAAGTATATCTTTGTCTTTCTCCCATGAAGGCGTCAGCTTCAAATTAAAGGTTTTATCATCTATCCACGAAACCTCAATATCAGAATGAGTTATTTCAATATTTTCTCTTTCAGATATTATTTCAGAAGAAAAAATGGAAGAACTTTTTCTGATACAGATCATGGAATTCTCTCTGTTGGAATTTTCCTCAATGATGTATGTACTTCCATCAGGACTTTTTGATGCATAATACATTTTGTTTTGTATATCCATAAGCTTAAACGAAAAAGATATATATATAACTGAAAAAAATAACAGTGCACCTTTAAAAAACTGCTCTATACCTTTTTTTATCATTTTTGACAGGCCATCTTTTTTTACAGCCAGAATATGAATTATGAGATCAAATACATAATAAACTATCATTATCAGCTCAAAACAGCGGTACGAATCCTGATTACTGTAAGAAGGCCATGAAAACCAAAGCGGAATATCCGATTTTAAAAACGGAACAATAAGACATAAAAATAAAACCGGTCCCATTATATTCAATGCTCTTGCAAAGCATTGCATTGCGGTCATTTGTTTCTTTTCAGCGTTTTTTTCATATATTTCGACTGCATGCATTCCGAAAGGAGCAAGAAGTTCAGGCAGATCATATATGTTCAGGTCATTTTTTTCAACCACGGAACATGTGCCCGGTGTTTCCTCGGAAAAAGTTTTAAAAGCTGTGATAAGAGAATCATTTTTCTTTATACCGTGTATATCCAGAAAATCTGAAAATTTTTCAGTATCAACACCTTCTATAGTGACAATATTGTATCTTGAAACGGTAAGCTGATTGCTTGATTCAAGGCTGCCGATACTGAACGTACATAATCCGTCATCAACAAGCAGCTCTCCGTAATTTTCAATAACAGCCATACAATTTTCCGGAGTAATGCAGTCAATAATATATTCTTCAGTTTTTATCTTTTTCTGCGATGAATCGTTGTCAGTAAATGTAATGACAGGTATGGCAGGTATTTTCAGGGAAAAAAATAAAAACAGGTTCTTATGTATGTTAATGTAATCTTCAACTATCTTTATTATCTTCGAAGCATTAACATTTGCAATTATTTTATTATCATTTATGTACGTGTATCCTTCTTCGAGTTCATCTTCGGAGGATACATTTGCACCCATGACAAATTCGAGCATAGATTATCTCCTCTCAAAACGATTTGTTATCTATAATTTTATCATATAATCAGTTATAATTCAATATTTATTGATAATTCAAAATATATATCGAATTTCTTTAAATATCAAAAACAGCACTGATAATAAAAAAGAATTTTTATTTGTTTAATCTGATAGCAAAAAAATAAAATTCAAAATATATATTTGTGCATATTAATTGTTTTGCATTGATTTTTAAAGTAAAAAATGGTATAATATAATTATGAAGATATATTTCAGGCTTTTCATTCTGCCATTTATGATAATGGGTATGGAGGGATCACATTATGCAAAAAAGCATCAGAAAACAAATACTTGCAGTAAGTCTGTCTGCTTTTTTAGGGGTAACCGGAGCTAATTATCCGGAAATAATATTAAAAGCAGAAAACGGAAATATTCTAATAAATGAAGTATGTGCGAAAAATACTACAATACCTTCGGAAGACGGAAACTGCTATGATTTCATTGAGCTTTACAACAGTTCAGATACAGCTGTCGACATTAGCGGATACGGACTTACAGATGATGAAACAAGACCTTTCCGATTTATGTTCCCTGAAGGTTCAGTGATAGGTCCAAAAGAAAAAATTGTAGTATACCTGAACTCCAAGGAATTTACACTCGATGGACAGTATACCGGATATTTCGGACTGTCAACAGATGGAGAAACTGTATCTCTGTTTTCAGCGGAAGGAAATATCATAGATCAGATCACTTTCGGAAATATGACCGCCGATACATCATATGGAAGATTATCTGACGGAAATGAAACTTTTGCAGTTGTCACCATGACTCCGGGAGAAGAAAACTCAAATGCCGAATATATAAAGGAATATGTTGATGCACCGGTGCTGTCAGTTGTCAGCGGATTTTATGACAACGACTTTGAACTTACTCTGTCATCTGCTGAAGGAACAAGGATCTATTATACAATTGATTCCTCAATCCCTACAACAGAATCAACAGAATATACAGGAGCAATATTAGTAACCAACCCTCAGAACAGCACAGAACCGGAAGAACCCGCCAAACCTGAGGAGGACAAAACAACAAAAGCAAAAAATCAGTTTGGTTTTACAAATCCATTTTCACCGCAGGGTTCGACTCAGACCAAAGTTTTAAACGACAAGTCTGCGTATGTAATACGTGCTGTTGCAGTTGATGAAAAAGGAAATGTCAGTGACCCTGTATGCGGTGTATATTTTATAGGACTTAAAAATTCAAAATCATACTACTGGAATATGAAGGTCATTTCACTTGTAACAGATTCATCAAACCTGACAGATACAAAAACAGGTATTTTTGCAAATTACTCCAAAGAGGGAAGAGAATGGGAGAGACCTGCAAATCTTCAGCTTTTTACTGATGGAAACTGTTCCTTCGAACAAAATATAGGAATAAGAGTACATGGCGGATACACAAGAAGACTTGACCAGAAAAGCTTAAACGTATATGCCAGAAGTGATTACGGTGAATCAAAATTTAATTATGATCTCTTCTCAGGAAACCTGATAAGTGAAGCATCAAATGAACCTATAACTGAGTTTGACAGCTTTATTTTAAGAAATGCAGGAAATGACAGTGAATCAACAAGGTTCAGAGATAAATTAAATCAAGCCCTTGTAAGTGACCGCGACTTCTTAACACAGGGAATGGAGCCGTGCATTGTCTTTATCAATGGAGCTTTTTACGGACATATGGAAATAACCGAAAAAATTAGTCAGGATTATATAAGCTCACACCTTGATATCGGAAAGAAAAATATCGTTATAATAAAAAATCAGGAACTTGATGAAGGTGATGAAGAAGACCTGACAGAATACAACGAACTGTGGACATGGATCAAATCAACTGATTTCAGTGATGACAGCACATATGCTGAACTCTGTTCAAAAATTGATATGGAGTGCTTTGCCGACTATATGAGCTGCAACATTTATATAGGAAACAAGGACTGGGGCAGCAACAACGTTTCCATGTGGAGATCAAAGAAAATAAAAGAAGAGAATCCGTATATGGACGGCAGATGGCGTTTCAATATGTTTGATACCGAGTACAGTGCAAATATGTATAATCAGATCCCTGCAACGACCAACACATTTACGCAGATCCTTTATCAGAAGTCATTTATAACAGACCTGTTTAACGGTGCACTGAAAAATGAAGGCTTCAAAAAATATTTTGTAAATACATTTATGGATATCGCAGGAAATAATTTTAACACTGAAAGAGTCGATTCTCTTATTGAAGAGCTGAATGCAGAATACGAAGAATGTGCATCCGATACCACCAAAATGTTTTACAATAAAACAAACTACGCAAATGAGGTAAAAACTGTTAAAACCTTCTACGACAACAGATATACAAATATAGTTAAAGGCATGAAGACAGCTCTTAAGCTGACCGGTGACGCTGTACCTCTGACCGTCAATAATGATCCCGAATTCGGAAGTGTGACCATAGGTACAATAAGAACTGACAGTACATATACCGGCAATTATTATACAGACTACCCTGTAACAGTAAAAGCCATTGCCAAAGAAGGCTATAAAGTAACCGGATGGCAGCTGTCAGACGGAAGAAAATTACAGGGTGACACTGTAGATATAGAACTGACTGAGGCAATGACAGCAGAACCTGTCTATGAACCTGAAAATACTGAAGGTCATCCGGCTGAAAATCAGAATGATATTTTTTACGGAGACATAAACGGAGATGAAAATGCCGATCTTACTGATCTGACCTGTCTCTCGCTTTATCTTATGAACTCATTTGTATTTACAGATTCACAGGAAAAAGCTGCAGATATTGACAGAAATAACTGTGTTGATATCGCAGACCTGGCATATTTCAAACAATATGTTTCAAAGGACAGCAAATTAAATCCTAATATAAAAATAGGAAGATAAACTACAAAAATTAAGAATAGACAAAAATGCGAAGAAGAAAAATAAGCAACTAAAGATAGAATCGAGGAATTATTATGAAAAAAGATAAAAACCAATCTGTCATCATTGTCAGCGACGGTGTCTCCCCTTACAATTCCGCTGTTAATCTGAGTAAATATCTTTCTGAAAAAACAGCAGAGCGTGGTCAGAGCTGCAGCATAAAGGTAATTTTTACAACTGATTACAACGAAGATATGGCAAAAGATAACAAGATCATTATAGTTGGTCATCATACACTTGCTCTGACCTGTTTTAAGAACTTAAAACCTACATATGATGAATACGGCATGAAATACGGGTATGATTTTGACAAGAGATTTGCTGTACTGTATTCAAGCCGTTCAGAACTCGGATTTGACGGAAGCGGAAAAAAAGCATTTGCAGGATATTATAACAAAAAAATCAAAGAACATAAAAAAACTGCTGAAAAATACAACATACCATTAAAAATCGGTCAGCGAAGCTCTACACGCCAGTCGCAGTACGATCTTTTATGGATCTCATTTGCCGAACAGGAAATGGGAAGTCCTTTATTTGATTTTCTGGAAATAAAAGATGCGGAAATTGAAAAGATGACACAAGGCGAAATAGCTGAAGCTGCTTTTAATGATATGATGGAAAAAGCAGAAAACTTTAATAATCTTGAAATAGAAATTGACAATGATGGTGTACATATTGAAAACGGCGATAAAGAAAACGAATCAAATAAAAATACATTGGAAACCGATGATATGCAAAACAGCGAGGTAATGGACATGCTTCGTGGTTATCGTCACTATAATATTTACATGACTGACATGAATAATCATCCTAAAGAAGAAATTATAGTTCCGGAGGAAGATCTTTACACGGGTGAAACTGAAGCAAAGTACATACCGGTAGGCTGTTATCTTGTAAGATATTCCAAACGTGTATATATTCCTGACGAAAAACCGCCTTACTATCATCCGGCGGATAAAGAACAGGTAAAACTTGCAAAAGAACTTTTATACAACAATGTCTTTACGCTTAACAGACTTGAGAAAACAAAAGGTACAGATCTGGAAAACTGCATAGCATTTACAGAAATTTCAGCCAAACATATAACCGAACTTGCAAAACCCGATCCGGAATTTCATCTTATATGCAGGATAATCGACAATTTGAACGGAGCAGATGTGTTTTATCCAAATATTGCAGCAACAGTAAAGGAAGCAAGAAAGGAAGACGACTCCACAGCATCACTGTATATCCAGGAGATATACATCGGAAACTCTCACAGTTCTGAAAAATGGCATATATATTCTCCGGATACAACAGTCAGATGTTTTTATATCCCCGGCAGGATTTATAATTATACAGAAAAATGGGATTTTGATGATGATACTAAAAAAGTGGTATTGCAGAAAGATAAAACAATATATATATGATATGACACAGTGTAAAAAATATTCTCCGTAAATAAAACAATAATAAGAAAGTGCCGCTGAATCAAAAACAGGTTCTGCGGCACTTTCTTTATTGATCCAGCTCCGTTCTCAGAACTTTTTTAGTTAGATTTTAAAAACGATAAATTGTTTAATAATAATACAGGAATAATCTCAATACACATTTGAAGATTATCAGAGAAATTTGACTGACCACCTTGCTCATGATATCAAAACACCACTTATGGCGATAAGCGGCTATGCGGAAAATATACTTGACGGCACACTGAATGAAGAGGAAAAAACAGAATATCTGAATTCAATTATTCAGAATGTATCCTTTACAGATGACCTTATCAGCAACACCTTATATCTGAATCATATTAATGACAGAGAAAAATTAAAAAAAGAACCAATTCAGATAAATAAAATGGTAAACGAAATACTAAATAAATACACCTTACTTCTCGATGAAAAGAAAATCAAATACAGTGTAGACGGAGATTCAGAAATAAAAGCCGACAGCATTTCAATGCAGACCATAATTGAAAATCTTATTTCAAATGCTGTAAAATATACTCCGGATAACGGGAACATAAAAATCGAAATAAACAAGAAAAAGATAGCCGTTAAAAACTCAGTAGAAAGGAAAGTCAGCACCAAAGATCTTAAAATGCCGTTTGTCAGAGGCGATCAGGCAAGAAGCAATGTTGAAGGACACGGACTCGGACTTTCACTTGCTGATAATAACGCAAAGTTACTTGGATATACTCTTTCATTGTTTTGTTCAGAAAAAGATTTCAGAGCAGAAATAAAAGGATTAAACAGAATTGTACTATAACAGCACAGAGAATATTCCTTGTCTTTTCTGAACCGTGAAATCTTCATTTCTTTTTGAAACTTTGAGTTATTTCATATTGACTGAGTATCTTTAGTATGATAACATATATGTAAAAAATATATCAGACAGATACAGTATAAAAATTAATGCACCGGGAGGTCAATGATGGAAAAAAGAGTAAAGGATTCATATTCCGAACAGGTACATATTCTGACACAGGCAAACATAAACGGATACAACAGGCTTTTTGGCGGTCAGCTGATGGAATGGATAGATATTGTTGCTGCAGTTGCAGCAAGAAGACACTCCGGAAAAAATGTAACCACAGCTGTAGTAGACACGCTGACATTTACAGGTCCTGCATATCCTAACGACACCATAATTATTTGCGGATACGTAACTTACGTCGGAAATACGTCTATGGAGGTATGTATAAAAACATATGTTGAATACCTTGACGGAAGAAGAACACTTATAAATACAGCTTTTCTTGTAATGGTCGCTCTGGATGAAAACGATAAGCCGACACCTGTGCCTCGTCTTATCTGTGAAACCGAAGAAGAAAAGAATGAGTGGGAGGCAGCGTTGAAAAGAACTCAGCTCAGAAAAAAAAGACGGGAAGAAAATTATTGACATGATCTGTAACAGGACCTGTATTTTCAAATAATTCAAAATTCCTGTAGCATAATTACAGTATGTAAGGTATTTATATCATAAAATCCTATATGTTGTTAAAAACAGCACTTTTATACAAATTAAAAACAGAACGGAGGACAAAATATGAAGAGCATAACAGCGATAATAACAGCATTTTCCCTGCTTGCAGCATCAATATCATCACCGGAGTTTTTCGGACATCAAAACTGTATCAGCATATACGCAGAAACTAACAGTTCGACATCTGTTTATGAATATATAACAGATGATTATAAACTTCTTTATAGAGTAAACGGTAAAGAAGCAACCATACACTATTGCAATTATACAAACAGCTATATGCCTGCAGAATCAAGGCAAATGATCTTAAACCTTGAAATACCGGAAAAAATAAATGGATACACAGTCACTGAGATAAACGACTCTGCTCTGGATGGTATCCTGTATAAAAATCTGATACTTCCTGATACCATAAAAAGAATCGGAAATAAAGCTCTTGGCTCATATACATATGCACCGGATACTTTTACTTTTCCGCGTGATACAGAAGAAATCGGGGATAACGTTTTTTCAACTTTGAATTCCGATAAAATAGTACTTCCAGCTAACGTGCGTTCCATTTCAAAAAATGCTTTTCCCGGCAATTTTACTTTTGAAGTAGATCCGGACAACAAGTATTTTCATATTTCCCAAAATTTACTTATGACAACAGACAACAAAACACTTTTAAAATACAGCGGAACAGAAAAAGCATTACGCTGCAGCATTCCTGAATCTGTTGAAACGATCAATCCGCATGCTTTTGATAATGCAAACGTCATAACTGTAGATATTCCGGATTCTGTCAGAACAATTGGCGAGTATGCATTTCACAATTCCACTATAAAAAGTGTGTCACTGCCGGATTCAATTGAAACCATCGGGAAATCTGCTTTTCAAAATTCAAATATTAATTCATTGACATTCCCTGACAGTATTACAGTCATTGAAGATAACACATTCGCATACTGCTGTGAACTCAAAAATGTACAGTTAAGTAAAAATCTTGAATCTATAGGAAGTTCAGCGTTTTTTTCGTGTACAATGCTTGAATCTATAGTACTGCCGGATTCTTTGAAGGAAATTCAAACCAACGCATTTTCAAAATCAGGAGTTTCAGGCACCATAAATATTTCTTCATATCTGTCAAAAATCAGTCCAACAGCATTTTCATATACAAATATAGCAGCATATGACGTTTCTGAAGATAACACCTGTTATTCTTCCCAGGACAACATTCTTTTTGATCGTGACAAGACTACTGTAATACATTGTCCTCCACAGAACAGCAAGACTTCGGTTTATCTTCCTGAAACAGTTACAAAAATTGAAAACAATGCTTTTTATCAATGCGTAAACCTCAAAAATATAACAATACCGGATTCGATAAAAGAAATAGGCTCAAATACATTTTATCAATGTACTTCACTCAAATCAGTAAAACTGCCGGCAAATTTATCAGCAATAAAATCTGAAGCTTTTTCCGGATGTTCTGATCTACATGAAATCGATCTGCCATCCGGAATCGAAACCATAGGAGAAAAAGCGTTTGCAAAAACAGCATTAAAAACAATAAGTATTCCTGAATCCGCCACCAAAATCAGCAGTACTGCATTCAGTGACTGCAGCGATCTGAAAACAATAAAGGTTTCGCCATATTTTCATGATTTTAAATGCTACGAAACTGACATTACTATAGAATTTTACGATAATAAAAACTTATATATTTCCGATGGCATAGTTTATTCTAAGGACAAAAGCGTTCTTATCAACTATCCGCTTTTCACAGAGAATTACATGAAAGAATTTACTGTTCCTGAATATGTTACAAAAATAGAAAGCAACGCTTTTGAGAACTTAGATCTCAGAAAAATCACACTGTCGAAAAATATTTCATCAATAGGTGATTATGCTTTCAAAAACTGCAAAAGGCTTCAGGAATTTGACTACAACGGCAGCGATCCTGAATTAGGAAAGGGAACATTTTACGGATGTCCTGACCTTTACAGAATAGAACTGCCATCAAGCATAAGAGTTATTCCTGAAGATACATTTTACGAATGTACAAATATTCAAACTGCAAGGATACCGGATGGAATTGAAGAACTTGAAAGCTATTGCATGCCATGCGTTTTAAATGAAGTATATATACCGTCAAGCGTAACAAAAATTTCCGAAAATGCTTTTGGTTCTAACTATGGATTTCTGATTTGCGGTGAGGAAGGTTCATATGCTGAAAAATTTGCTGCTGAAAACCAACTGAAATTTGTTGCTGATTCCAAAAAATATAACGGAGATATAAACAACGACGGCAAAACAAATATTATAGATCTCATAACTCTGAAATCATGTTTTATAAACTCCCAAAAAAACACTGAATTAAATTCGGATGTAAACAAAGACGGAATATTAAGTGTTACAGATCTTGTAAAGCTTATAAACATTCTTCATGGACAAAGCGAGCCGTCAGGATACGGTGATATTGAGTTTAGAAAAGAAATACTTGATTGTGAAGTAAATAAATACAACATAACGCCGAAATACACATTTATTACGAGCGAAGAAGAACTTACAAAAGTTTTTAATGAATATTTTGTAAACGCCGAAACTGTATCGTCATATGTTGATAAATACAAAGATTATCTCGATGAGTACGTTATTTATACATATCTTCACAAAAGTGCATCTCTCGGAACACGTCCTGCTGTTTATCCGAACATATATGGATTCAGTGATTCTTCCATGATATTCTTTGTAAGCGATATACAATTTTTCGGATTTGATTCTTTTTCTTCTTATTTGTATACTGTTCTTTTGCCGAAAAATCTTTACACCGGACAGTACGTCGACATCAGAACCAGGAATAATGAGAATATTGCTTACAAACCTGTTATTTATCTTTATCCTGAAGAAGAAACCACTATCAATGTAAAGGTTGAGCTTGACGAAAAATCAAGATTTACATGCACATACCCTGAATATCCGGAAGAAACCGGCTGGACAGTAACGGCCGAACCGGATTCAACACTATATGACGAAAACGGTTCCTACCCGTATCTTTTCTGGGAAGCAGCAACATCAAGAGACTGGGATATGTCGGAAGGATTTGTTGTAAAGGGTGAGGATACAAAGGAATTTTTAAAAGAAAAACTGTCATTCTTAGGTCTTGAACCGGTAGAATATATTGAGTTTATTTCATTCTGGCTTCCGAAAATGGAAAACAACAAATACAATCTCATATCATTCCAGACAGATGACTACGAAGAAATGGCAAAATTAACAATCACACCTGAACCTGAATCTGTTCTGAGAGTCTTTATGACCTACAAGTCCCTGGATGAATGGGAGGATATCCCTGAACAAAATCTTAGTTCTTTTGAAAGAAAAGGCTATACTGTAGTTGAATGGGGCGGATCTGAAGTTAAATAAAATTTACAATACTCTCTTCGATTATTTTTGAGGAGAGTATTTATGATCTGCAGATCTCCTGATGATTGGACGGATATACATGAACAAACGCTAAAATCATTCAGAAAAAACGGCTATACCCGGGTAGAATGGGACGGACCCAAGTAAAAAAAGTATTATTAAACCTCTCTTTGATAACTTTAATATTCAAAGAGAGGTTATTTTCTAACTTATCAAAAAAAATTTTAAAAAAACTTGACAAAAAATTTTCTTTGTGGTATAATAATTAAGCACTCGTCAAGAGGTAACAAAAAATTACATATGCCGCTGTGGTGAAATAGGCAGACACGAGGGACTTAAAATCCCTTGGTAGAAATACCGTACCGGTTCAAGTCCGGTCAGCGGCACCATATTTGGACGTCAGAATGGAGATATTATTCATTTGACGTTAGTGAAAAACACCGCTATTTATAGTGGTGTTTTTCTTTACACTTGATTTTTCGATCGATTATTCGAGATGCTCGAAAATGTTATAATATCCCCGTAAAATAGGCGAATTTGATAATTTAATGGAAGCGAATAATACGACTATTTTGTAGTCGATATGCTTATCTGGCACTTATTCATATAAATAGTAATTTGAAAGTGAGATTTTATATGAAAAGAAAAATATTGTTATTAATAATATCATTAGTATTATCAATAGTATTTATGTTTGGATTAACAAGTGATATAGATGAATATCCAGATTTAAAAGAGAATGCAATTGCTTTTAATATGGGTGAGTATATTGATAAAAACGATGATGATGCTGGTTATGGAACTATTATATATAATGGTAGAACATATATGCCATATGGAACTTTAAAAAGAGGAATAAAAAGTAAAAACATAAAAGAATGTATTGGATATATTATTCAAAATGAAAATAGTTCATCAATAGTTGATGAAAACAATAAAGATACAAGAGTTTACACTTTAATAGAAGATCCTAATGAAAACTATTTAATGATATATTATATTGGAACGACATTAATGAATCAGCCAGCCTTTTGGAAAGCAATTGATACAAAAGATAGAAAAGTTGATACACCGAATTATATTGTTTCATTGGATTATGGTTATTGGAAATAACAAATTACAATTTATCTGAATTATCTCCATTCTGACGTGCAGATACAAAAAATCGAACTTTTTAAGTTCGATTTTTTTTTTATATTTTTTTCAAATTAAAAGTCTAAAACAGAAATAATTAATACGTAAAAAGCTTCGTATCATACATTTTCTTAGGCCATATAGCCTTGTACTGCATTCTGTACAGTCGTTCAGTTTCATCCTTGGTATGTCTGTTACTTCCTGTCTCAATGACCCTGAAGGGAACACCATAGCATTTTGCACGAAGACCGGTATCACAAAATCCGTTTCTGAGATAGAAATTATACCTTCTTGTCTGAAGCTCTGCATCCTCATTATTATCAGCAAAATCAGGATCTTCTACCTCAACCAGAATACTTGAAGCATCAGGATATTTCTGTACAAAAGTTTTCAGCATATCCGAACCGAACCCATTATTTCTGTTTTCTGATATAACCGCCAGATAATCTATAAGATAATCATCACTATCTTTTAGTTTTTCAAGGAACAGATATCCTACGATCCTGTCATCATCAAAAAATCCGAAACAACTGTATATTCCGTTATCAACAGCTTTTCTGATAAATGCAAGCGGCTTTAACTCAGAAGGCGGAAAATCAGTTTTCATATAATTCATATATACAAACTCTGTCTGCTCATCTGACAACAGTAAAAAATCCATCATAATTAAAAACCTCCGAAAAAATTCAAACAATAACATTATATCATAATACCAAGCCATATTCAATCAAAGATAACCGGTCTTTTCAAGGCTTTGCTTTTAATAAGCAGAGGTCGGGATATCCTCTGTGTTGTTTTATTTTTAAATTTTTATATTGTATTAGCATCTTCTCTATTGTATAATAAAATAGTAAAAAAATTTACGAGGTGAAAATATATGGCATGTTATTTTGCTGATGAAAGTTTAAATCTTCTGTTAGCCAAAGCAGGGGAGGATATCAAACTCAGAGAACGTATTTTTAAAACCAGAGAAGATAAAAATCCCGTAAGTGCGTTGTGTGAACTCGCCACAGCTGAAGGTTTTCCGGTCGATGCGATGGAACTTATAAATTACGGTGAAGAATCATGCGCGGCCATGCTGCGTTCTGTAAACGGCGGCGGTGTTGAAGCCCCGGATGACTGGGATGACCTATATGAAATGTTTTTCTCAGCTATGGAGCTTTTAAAATAAATAAAATTTCAATAATAAAATACAGAAGGGAATATTTCAAATGATATATGATATAACACAGCCTCTGTTTGAATGCGAAGTTTTTCCCGGTGATGATCCGCCAAAGAGATACGAACTGCAGAAAATATCAAACGGGGATATGTGCAATCTTACCGGACTGTATATGTGTGCACATAACGGAACGCATGTAGATGCGCCTTTTCATTTTTTAAACGACGGAAAAGGCATAAACAAAGTATCCCTGAGCAAATTTATAGGGAAGGCTTACGTTGCAGAACATAAGGGTGACGTCACTGCACAGGATGCTGAGAACATTTTGAAAAGAGCAGAAAAATGCTGCATAGGATCTGAAAAAAAAATATTGATAAAAGGTGATGCCACGGTTACACCTGAAGCAGCTGAAGTATTTGCAAAAGCCAAAATTGATCTTATCGGAAATGAATCACAGACCGTTGGTCCTTTAAACGCACCAATGGCAGTTCATCTCATCCTTTTAAAAGCAGAAGTTGTTCTCCTGGAGGGAATCAGACTATCAAACATTCCGGAAGGTACATATATACTAAACTGTGCACCATTGAATCTTTCAGATGCAGACGGTGCTCCATGCAGAGCAGTACTTATTGATGAATAAAAACCGTTCAAAGCTCTGTGTTGTTATACTCTTAGCACAAAATAAAAACGCATAAAAAAACATCTCAGGAATCTGAGATGTTTTTTTATGCAATAATAAATCTGTCAATGACTGTGAATATCATTGTAATCATAAAAAAGTTCGTCCATCAGCCTGTCATAATCCTTGGTATTACCTAAAGCAGCCTTGAGAAGTGACAGTGAATTTTTTGCCATAAGTTTGAAATACAGCCAGTCACCCAGATCATCAAATTTTCTGGTTGAATTGATCAGGTAATTGTTTTTCAGGGTTGTATACGATTTCCCGCGTTCTTTTCCGAACTTCTTCAAAAGTTTGGCTGTTGCGATATCTTCCATGGACTTTTTGTCAACAAAACCATTAATAGCTTCAAAAGTGGTTCTCTTTGCCCACATCATTCCGCAGTAAAGTCCTGTAACTTTAAAGCCGACTCTGCACAGAAAATCATTGCATGCAAGAGGGAAGGAGTATCTTTCAAATCTTATTGGTGCTCCGCCGCCGATGTATTTGTGAGAAGTCAGAAGTCTCCAGACTTCACATATGGTCCCCGGAGTCATTCGGTTATCGCAGTCTATTGTAATAACTGCTATTCCGCAAGCTGCTTCAATTCCTGCATTTCTGACACGGGCAATGCTTCTTGAGTCATCAAGAACAACTTTAGCGCCGTTCTCCAGAGCTATTTTTTCCGTATTGTCATTACATCTGTTGCAGACAACGATGATCTCAACTTTTCCTTTAAAATGTGAAGCAGACTTCTTTATTGAATCAATACAACGTTTAACATATTTTTCTTCATTGTGCGCAGGAATAATTACAGATACATTAACTAAACTTGTCATATACTAAATCTCCTAACAATAAATCATTTTTATAAGTTTAAAGATGTTTGATTATTTTTAGCAAGCATTATGACGATATGGCTTATTTTTTCATCAAAAAACAAAATCCAAAAACAGTTCAAATATTCCACACTTATAATAAATAAACCGTTTTTATCTTTTTAAAATAACTGCATTTACCGCATCATCGATTGAAAGACATCTTGCATATCTTCCGCTCCAGATATGATCGTTGTAATAATTATATGTCTGTTCCTTTGTCATATACTTGTTGTCATAGGTCGAATTTGTATATTCCGGAACTATGATCTCAAAACCGTGTTCATAACCGCATTTTACTGCAGCATCCATACAATAATCTGTAAGAAGACCTGTCAGGACAAGTTTGTCTTCTTTCTGTTCCTTTAAATAATGTAAAAGCTCAGAATCCCTGAAAGGACTGTTCACACTTTTATCAAAGACTTTTTCGCCGGGAAGGGGAGCAAACTCATCGAGAATCTCAAATCCGTCATATCCCTTTGCAAGTGCGTCTCCGCGGCTTAATTCATCATGTCTGACATAAATAACTTCCACATTGAATTCTCTAGCTGTATCAAGCAGCCTTTTAAGATTTTCCTTAAAAGTATCAACCATATACAAAGAATCGGTTACAAGCTCCTTCTGTACATCAATAACCAGTAATACCATAAACAAATCCCCCTGAAAGTATGCTTCTTAGATTTTATTTATATTAATAATTAAATAAAATACAAGTCTTCATGAAGCAAACATAAAAAAACAAAAATATTCAATCAATTAAACAAAACGACATAAAATTTTGTTTAATTTTGACATGCTTAAAAATCAAAAAATAAATTGTTTTGTTTATATTATACAACATAATTAAATGATAGTCAAGTAAATTTAGTTTTATTCAATTAAAAATATCAAACTATAACAACACAGAGGATATCCCCCGCCTCTGCAGGCGGCGGGTTCTATCTGACCAAACAGTCGGAGTACAATCTCCGACTGAGCGGAAACCGATTCTGCGAATCGCCTCTGCTTGTTAAAAGCAGAGCTTTGAATCAAAAAGCTATATTATATATTTTTATCCAAGGTCTATCATCTTCTGAATGCCGGATGCAGCTGCTTTGATAACATCGTCATCAAGCAGAATTTCTTCTCCGCCTTCACCTTTAATACAGTTATACAGATCCATAAGAGTAGTACATTTCATCTGGCTGCACACAAGTTCATTTGAAAGATTGTAAAACTTCTTTTCAGGACAGAGATACTGAAGATGCTCTGTGATGCTGATCTCAGTTCCTATGATAAATTCTTTTTTGTCTGAGGCTTCAGCAAATTTCATTATATCTGCTGTCGAGCCAACAAAATCAGCTTTATCTGTAACCTCAGCTTTACATTCCGGATGTACGAGAAGCAAAGCGTCAGGATGAAGTAAACGTGCATTTTTGACATCATCTGATGTCATTCTTCCATGATAAGGACAGCCGCCGTTTAAAAGCTTAATATTTTTTTCAGGTACTTCTTTCTGTACAAACGAACCAAGGTTGCAGTCAGGAATAAAAATTATATCCTTCTCAGGCATATTTTTTACTATCTTTACTGCCGATGAAGAAGTAACGCATACATCGCAGACAGTTTTGAGCTCAGCTGTTGTATTTACATAGGCAGCCACGGCATATCCGGGATTTTGCTTCTTAAGTTCAAGGATATCATTTTTTGAAAACTGCTCAGCCATAGGACATCCCGCAGAAGGATTTGCAAGAAATACTTTTTTTTGAGGAGAAAGTATCTTGACAGTTTCAGCCATGAATCTAACACCGCACATGATGACTGTGTCAGCCTCTGTCTGTCCGGCTTTAACACTGAGCATATATGAATCTCCTGTAAAATCAGCCGTTTCAAGTATCTCAGCTCCCTGATAGCTGTGAGCAAGTATGCATATATTTTTTTCTTTTTTTAATCTTATGATCTCATCCTGAATATCTCTTATCATTGTTTAGAACCTCTTTTTTTATAAATAAAATAATATAATAATTATATCATAGTGCCGAAATATAAGTCAAGAAAAAGAGATATCTGAAACTTGACAAATCAGACAATTTATGATAATATACTTAGTGGGAATGAGGTTCTCCCTTAGTTTTTTTACTAAAACCGCTTATTATAAAGCTGATGACTTCTGCGTTTTGTACGCCGGAAGTATCAGCTTTTTTTATTTATAAAAAAAGGAGCTGATATAATGCTTTTCAGCATTGCACTTATCACACTTTCAGGAATGTTTCTCGGATGGCTCTCAAAAAAGATCAAACTGCCTGCACTTGTAGGAATGCTGCTTGCAGGGATCCTTGCAGGTCCTTACGTTTTAAACGTCATAGACCCTTCCGTACTGAATATTTCTGCTGACATTAGAAAAATCGCCCTTATAATCATTCTTACAAGAGCCGGACTGAGCCTTGATATCAACGGTCTGAAAAAGATAGGAAGACCTGCTGTAATGATGTGTTTTGTTCCTGCAACGTTTGAACTGCTGGGAATAATAATTTTAGGACCTCCGCTTCTTGGACTTACAATGATGGAAGCCGCTGTGACCGGTGCAGTCTTATCTGCAGTTTCTCCGGCAGTCGTTGTTCCAAGAATGGTCAGACTTATGGAAGAAGGATACGGAACTGATAAAAAAATACCTGAACTGATCTTAGCAGGAGCTTCAGTTGACGATGTTTATGTTATAGTTCTGTTTACGACTTTTACAGGAATGATGCAGGGAAATGGCATTAGCGTTATAAAATTTGTAAATATTCCATTTTCAATTGCTGCAGGAATATTGATCGGTACACTGACCGGAATATGTCTTTCGATATTTTTCAAAAAAACAGAGATCAGAGATACTGCAAAAGTACTTATAGTATTAAGTGTCTCATTTATTCTATCATTTTTAGAAGATAAGCTTAATACTCCACTGACATTTTCCTCTCTCATCGCCATCATGTTTATCGGATCTGCAATGAAAAAGAAAAGCAATGAAACAGCAGCCGCACTTTCAGCAAAATACAACAAGCTATGGGTCGGAGCTGAAATATTTCTTTTCGTTCTCGTAGGAACTCAGGTAAACATAGGATATATAAAAAAAGCCGGTATAATGACCATTATTCTAATTATCGGGGCTCTTGTTTTCAGAATGGCCGGAGTATTCATATGTCTTATAAAAACAGATCTGAACATAAAAGAAAGACTTTTTACAATGGCTGCATACTGCCCAAAGGCCACAGTTCAGGCCGCTATTGGAGGAATTCCGCTTTCTCTTGGTCTTTCGTGCGGTACAAGTACTCTGACATGTGCAGTAATTGCAATTATTCTGACAGCACCGCTCGGTGCTTTTGCAATTGACCTTTCCTATAAGAGATTATTAAAAAAACAATGATCTCGTTGATCCGTTCATAAATCACATTTCAATGAACAGAGCATAAAAAACCGGTGAGCTGATCTGCTCACCGGTTAATTTTTAAATTAATTAAGTCCGTTTGCTGTCTTATATCCTACATTTGCAGCATATAAGCTTTTGAACAAGCCTCTGGAAAATATAGTAAGCTCCTTCTGAACATCAGAATTTATAAGACCCTGCATAAACATATTATAGAAAAGAGCTGAACCAAGCATTCCTGTGATCCTGAGACTTATGATCAGTAAAATGATACCGCCTACAGGAATAAGAAGGGTATAATTAAACTTAAACGGATTTCCTTTAAAAACTTCAAACAATGTCGGTGCAAAGCACGCAAGAAATGAAAGGAAAGTCAATATCACAGAACAAACCTGAGCATTTTTTACGTTCTTGAATGATTTTGACAAGGCCGGTGAAAAATACTTTCCTTTTGACGCTTTTCTTTTTACTATAAGCGAAGACAGAATGGTTATAAGGAAAACCAAAACTATACCAACAAGAATATACAAAACATTGGATTTGATGTTTTGTTGCCAGAAATCATAAAAAACAGCAGGTTTTTTCAGCATGACACCAAGTGTTCCTAAAATCAGAACGGGTATCAGATAAGAAATGATAACGTTTCCAGCAGCTGCAATTTTTCTCATATGCATTTCTCCTGTTCATTGAAATTTAAAATTAAAACATCTTTAAAACAAAAGTTTTATATATTTATTATAGATTTAAATAAAATATTTGTCAAGTCTCTATGCAAAAAATTAAAAAAATTCGGTTATATTGGAAAAATTTTTTTGACCACTGGACAATAAGCATTATTTAGTATATAATATATAGTAATATTTTTCTTGTGCAAAAATACCTACAATAAATTTAATATTATTTTCTGAGTGTGACATGGTCACAGTATATATTATTTTTTTATGCTAAAATCCATGTAAAAATAAATGCTTCACACAATTAACCAATTAATTTACCATTACGTTTTAACACAAAATTTTACAAAGAGGCGATTTTTATGAAAACAGAAAATTCAAAAGTAAGCGACCACATTGTATTTCTGCCGTTTTACAGCAGACTTTCGGAAAATGAAAAAATTTTTCTTGAAAGAAACTCAGTAATCAGAAAATACAACAAAAACGAGATCTTCTACGAATCAAACGACGAATGGCACGGTATGATGTACCAGATAAGCGGAAGTATGAAAATATTTATTACATCCAGAGAAGGAAGAATGATAAATCTTTTCAGGATAGAACATGACGAAACATATGTTTTTTCAGCTTCGTGCGTAGAAAGAAAAATACCGCTGCAGACATCAATAAGATTTGAAGAACCATCTGAGCTTCTGATAATAAATCCGAACGCAGTATCAAAACTGATAAATGAAAACATTTATGTCAGGTGCTTTACTTATGAAAACTCAACCGTAAACTTTTCAAATGTTATGCTCACCATGGAACAGATCCTGTTCAGCAGTGTGGAAGAGAGACTTTCATTATTCCTTATCAATGAATATACAAAGCTCGGCAGCAACGAAATTAAAATGACTCATGAACAAATAGCTGAACAGATAAATTCTGTCAGAGAAGTAATTGCCAGAATGCTGAAGAAATTTTCATCACAGGGACTGGTCTCTTTAAAAAGAAACAGTGTAAAAATCGAAAAGCCTGACGAGCTTGCTTTTATGGCAGGGCAATGTTCAGCGTAATTTTTTTCTGATATTTTATTAAATTTCTAAAATACTATAGAAAAAATCAAATATGTAAAAATTGCCGGTCATGTAACACATGACTGGCAATTTTAATAAATATTCAGTAAAATAGCAAAAAATGCTTTACTTTTTTATAAAAAGTATGTTATAATTACTATATAAAGATATGGGATTTTCATGTGATTTTACATAATGTTTATCATATCTCAAGAACTAAAAGATTTTATTTAAAGTGAAAAGGAGGTCACAGAAAATGAATCCAATAGTCCAGAAAATAGTTACAAGCATACTGTTGTGTTCCTGTGCCGGAACACTTACACAATGCGCATCTTCTGATGCCCCATCAAATCCAAAACATCTTGTAACAGATTCAGACAGCAGTAATTCGAAAGGGAACGATACTGTTAAATCTGCAATTTATGACAATACAAGCATTGTATATGACGAATCTATCGGAACACCTGAGTTTAATATAGAAAGCGGTTTTTATGATTCAGAAATAGAACTCAAATTAAGCTCTAAAAAAGGAACAATTCATTATACTACAGATGGTTCAATTCCTGATATGAATTCGCCTGAATTTAAAAACTCAATAAAAATAACCGACCGGAGCAATGAGGACAATGTCCTCTCTGCGATCAAAGAAGTTGCATCTCCTCAGAATCAGTATGTTCCAAATTCCAAAGTAAAAAAATGTACAATAGTCAGAGCTGCAATTTTCAACGGAAGCGGAGTATCAGGACCGGTAGCAACAAATACATATTTTGTCGGAATGGATCAGCAAAATGACTTTAACGGTCTTCCTGTCATTTCCCTTGTCAGCGACTATGATGGTCTCTTTGGTTATGAAAACGGAATATACGTTCTCGGAAAAACATGTGATGACAGCAAAAGTCAGAACGGCAGGATCTTTGTAAATGACTGGGAATATCCCGGAAACTATGCAAACAGAGGAAGAGAATGGGAAAGACAGACTCATATAGAATTATTTGAAGCTGATGGAAATCCTGATTTTGAGAGGGAACTCGGAATGAGGATAATGGGTAATGCGTCAAGAACATACAATCAGAAAAGCTTCAGAATGTATGCAAGAAAAGATTATGGTGAGAAAAACATAAAATATCCTTTGATACCCGGAAATACCGGAGACGGAACAAACGAAGAAATTAGCAAATACAAGACATTTCTTTTGAGAAACGGCGGAAATGATTGTTCATATGCAAAAATCAGAGATCCGCTTGTTCAGACCCTTGTAAAAGGAACAAATGTTGCGACCCAGGAATCAAGACCTGTCGTTGCATTTCTTAATGGAGAATACTGGGGAATATATGCACTTGAAGAAGATTACAGTGCAAATTATATTGAAACAAATTATGGCGTTGACAGCAAAGATGTAATAATGATAAAATGCGGAGAGATTGAAGAAGGTACCGATGAAGACATGGCGGCATATAATGAATTAAAAAGCCTTATAACTGCAGACCTTTCAAATGAAGAAAATTATCAGAAGCTTTGTGATGTCATGGATATTCAGAGTTATATCGACTATTGCTGTATAGTATCGTACACCGGCAACAAGGACTCAATGTTCAACAACAATAATAACTGGAGACTCTGGCGTTCCCGAACTGTAGGGGAAGGTGCCTACCAGGACGGCAAATGGCGATTTATGCTTTTTGACACAGAGTACTCAATGAATCTTTATAATCAGTCAAGAGCATCAGACAATAATTCATTTAAGGAACTGAAACATCACAAATGGTTTTCTTCTCTGATGAATAATGACTCATTTAAAGCTCAGTTTTTCTCGACACTTATATATATGAGAGACAATCTTTTCTGTCCTGAAAAATTCAATGCTGTTATTTCAGATCTAAGCAGTCAGTACGGTCCGCTGATGTCAGAACAGTATAAAAGATTTGGTCCGAGCCACAATAACGGATCACAGCACTTTGAACAGGAAGTTAATGAAATTAAAAACTATCTTGAAGAACGCTACAATATTTTCCCGACTATGCTTAAACAATCGTTTGAACTTGATGACGGGGAAATACAGCAATATCAGAATATGGCAGATGAAATAGCAGGTTAGCACAAAAAAACATCCGGAAAAAAATCCGGATGTTTTTTTATGTTATTATAACAGCTTGTTTATTCATTTCTTCATAAATATACCTGAACCTGTCTGCATCATAAAGCATAAGTCCTGACAGGGGATCTGCTGCAGTAACAAGATTTCTTTCCTTGTCATATCCGCAAAGTAACATGCAATGTTCATTGTCATACCAGTAAACATCATTTCCTTTGTCATCCTTGTAGCAAAAATTCTTTTCAACTTCCATAAGATTCATGCTTGACCATACTATAACCGGAATATCGTTATATATATACTCATAAAGATCATCAAAATCAGTCCCGGTGATGTTCTGAACTTTCAGACTGCTCTTCTGATCTTTAAGATACTTTTCGGCAGCATCTACGATGACCGGCGCATTGCATCCGTATCCGCCATCCCATCTCGGATCGCCAAGAAAAGCCTCATCTATACTTTTGGTTGCTGTAT
Source organism: Oscillospiraceae bacterium (assembly GCA_045643005.1). Taxonomy (GTDB): domain Bacteria; phylum Bacillota; class Clostridia; order Oscillospirales; family Ruminococcaceae; genus HUN007. The sequence continues at coordinate 22,208 of JAZUJY010000067.1, forward strand.
AGTCTTTTTCAAGATAATCATCAGCCAGTTCTGTTTTCTCTACATCAAAGCCAAGGTAATTAAGAAGCATTGTAAGTGAAGTTATTTCACAGCCTGTCGGAAGTTCAGGATCCTGATATATGTATTGAACTTTAATTGAATACTTTTCCGGAACATACTTTTTTCTTAAAACAGATGTTGTTGTCGAAGCAGTTGTTGTAACCTTAGCCGCAGTTATTTCAGTATTTAACGCCTCATATGAAGATGTTACGGAACTGTTATCATTGCCGAGAACCATAAGATTTTCAAGAACAGATGAAGAGCTAACATCCTCTTCATGCTTTTCTGAACACGAAATAAGCGATAGTGACATCAAAAAAACAGTAATAAAAATAAAAATTTTTTTCAAGTCAGTTTCCTCTTTTGATATAATAATTAATCAACCTATAGAATTTTATCATATTATACATCGTTGACTTATAAATGTCAATATAAAAAATTATATTTTCACATAACAAATTGACATATATTTATTTTTGGATACCACCATTGTCCATTGACTAATATACAATTATTTGTTATAATAAATATATAATACAATCATTATTATTATTTTTTATGCATTTAAGAGAGGAGTTGTTTTTCATGGACAAACAAGTATATTTTTCTCCGGAAATTGATATTGTATTTTTCGAAACAACTGATATTATTACGAGCAGCGACGAAACACCAATAAAATAATAATCAGATAATTCAATAATCGTTTTTTATAAAAGTTATAAATTCGATTATTGAATTTTTTTATGTTAAAAGGATGATATTTGACAATCAATAAAAAAAATGCTATAATTTACTTTATATGGAATCTCTTGTTTTGGAGGAAATGATTATGAAAAGAAATTTTGCTGCAGCATTTCTTGTATTAAGTTTTCTTTTGACCGGCTGTTCAGGAAACAACAAATCTGATTCAGATACCAACAGCAGCGTTTCAGACAGCAATACTCAAAATAAAGTAGACATAGATCTCACACCGCTTGAAGGAAACAATGTTTTCAGCAAGGCAACCGACATGCTTGAGAACGCAGATAATTATATAGGAAAAACCGTAAGAGTAAAGGGATATTTTTCTTCGAGCTATGATTCTCATACAGATTCAAGATATTTTATGATCCTTATAGGCGAGCTGCCGACAGAAAAAGGCTTTGAGTTTATATGGGATGATAACAGCCACAAGTACCCTGAAGATTATCCTAAAGAAAAAGCAGAGATAATTGTAGAAGGAGAACTAAAAAGTTACAAAACAGAAGATCATCAGTACTGTTACATAGCAACTGATGAAATAGAAATTCTTTAAGGAAGGCTTTAAAATGAAAATAGCAGTAACATATGAAAACGGACAGATCTTTCAGCATTTTGGTCATACAGAATTTTTTAAGATCTACAGCGTAGAAAATAATATGATCTCAAATGAAGAAATAATACCTACACTTGGAAGCGGTCACGGTGCACTGGCAGGCTTTTTGAAAATGAATAATGTCGAAACACTTATCTGCGGCGGTATAGGAGAAGGTGCACGAAATGCACTGGGAGCTGCAGGAATAAAACTATATGGAGGTGTACAGGGGAGCACCGATGCTGCAGTTCTCGCACTGCTCAACGGAACTCTCGGATACGACCCGAACGCAATGTGCAGTCATCATGGAGAAAACCATGGAGGCAGCCACTCATGCGGAGAACACGGATGCCACTGATCAGGTTTTTTACTCTCCTTAAATAAGGAGAGAATTTTTTTGATAAGGCGGTATAAAAATGTTTAGAAAGCCCGTACTGATTTTAGTTCTCCTTTCTGTATTATTTATGCTCACAGCATGCTCAGACATGACTCCAAGAACGATCGGTTCAGATATCACGATCCCGGAAGACGGATTTATCTCAACAGAGATACTAAAAGAAATAAAGGACAAAAATCTTGTAACAGTATTTAAAGGAACATCAGACGGTTATTTATATGAATGGACAGTCTTTGGAAATGAACTTGACAAAACTGAAGAAATTAATCTAAAATCTGATATTTCAATAAATAAAAACAACCGGGTCGAAATACTTCTTCACGGGAGCGATGATCCTTTTCATTCAGTTTTATCAGTTCATACAGAACTTGATCTGAGAGGGATACACTTTGATGCTTATGAGCTCATAAACAATAAAGAAGTAAAACATAACGGAACAGTAACGGTCACCGGAGAAGAAAAAAGCATCCTGAATTTTTCACCCGGCAGACTGTCCGGAAAATACATACTGATACCTGATACCAAAACTTCTGAAACAACAGTCAAAGTTTCGGAAACATCTCCGGCAAAAAAAGTACCTGCTGTTTCAGTATCAGAAACTTCAAACACCATAGTTTCATCACAGGACAAACAGGATACTGATATCACTTTCACAGATGAAACTGAAAAAAATATTCCCGAGTCATCATCTGAGCAATCAATTTTAACAGAACAAACAGATGAAATAAATGAAGAAACATCGTCAGAATTAAAATGCACGGTTCTGATCGAATGTACAACAATATTTTCAAACCTTTCAAAGCTTGAACCGGGCATCATAAACGCTGTTCCATCAAACGGAATTATACTGGAGCGTACCGAAACAACTTTTTCTGAAGGAGAATCCGTTTTTGATGTCATTAAAAGACTGTGTAAACAGAATAATATCCATTTAGAATTTGAACACGTTCCGCTCTATGGCAGTTCATATATAACAGCGATCAACAATCTATACGAATTTGACTGCGGAAGCCTTTCCGGATGGCTTTACAGTGTGAACGGCTGGTTTCCGAATTACGGATCAAGCAGCTATGAACTGAAAAACAACGACATCATAGAGTGGAGATACTCCTGTGATCTTGGAAAAGATGTCAACGGGGGAACAGCAGTAAATCAAAATCAATAATACAAAACCGTGTGCCGTTATTAACAGCACACTTCCGGTAGATAAATATGAAAAAAATATTATCAGTTATAATAATTACAATTTTTATTGCATGTAATTTTCTCCAGATACGTGACCAAAAAAATTATATTAAGGCAGATTCATTATCCGATACGAATGATAACGATCTCGGTTCTGTATGCAGCAAAACTCTGTACGCGCTCTCCGAAAGCATAAAAGATCCCGATGTGGGTACAACCGGAGGAGACTGGAGCGTTATATGTCTTGCACGAGGAGAAAATCCACCTGCAGGCAGTGAATACTTTGATCATTACCTGAAAAACGCAGAAAAATCAATCAAACAGATGTCAGAATCATCAGGAAGAAACAACGGATCACTTCACAGAGCAAAATCAACAGAAAATTCCCGTATAATTCTTGCACTTGGAGCAATAGGAACGGATCCGCAAAACATCAGCGGAATAAATATCGTAAAACCGCTTGAGGATCTTGAATGGGTCAAAAAGCAGGGAATCAACGGTGTGATATATGCACTGATAGCTATTGATTCCTGCAGCTATCCGTATCCTGATGAACTTCATGAAAAGCTTATAAACATGATACTTGATAATCAGCTGAGTGACAACGGCTGGTCTCTTGACAGCACATCTGCAGATCCGGATATTACCGCTGCCGCAGTTCAGGCACTTTCCGGATACACTTACAGACCGGAAATAAGTTCTGCTGTAAATAAAGGAATAGCATGCCTGTCTTCACTGTATAAAAAATACTTTGAAAACGAAAGCATCAGAAACTCAGAAACATTGTCACAAATAATAACTGCATGCAGCTGCACCGGAATCGACCCGGATACAGACTCTGCATTTATATATAACGGAGTTTCAGTTTTAAGTGAACTCCTTTCTTACTATGATCCCGAATCCTGCTTTTTCAGGCATATCAAAACAGGAAACAGCAACAGCATGGCTACAGATCAGGCGCTTATCGCACTTATCTCATATGAACGAATGAGAAAAGGCATGCAGGGAATCTTTGACATGAATGAAATAAACAACTATTCTCCGTATCCTGAAGTTACAGGAACATCTCTGGATATTCATGATGGTCTGAAGCTCCGTATATACCTGAAATCCGAAGAAAACTCCTCATTTTCAGCTGTAAAGCTGTTCAGCATTACAGCCGGATCAGAGCTTTTCAGTGCTGAATCTGAAGATATTATCTGCCATTCCGTCAACAGACATTTGAACATAATATCTGTTCCCATAAAATACAGCTGTTTAAATGATATTCTTGAAATACGCATATATCATACTGATCCGTCATATTACGAAAGTACCGAATTTTCGATAAACAACTATCTTCATAAGGTTATTTCATCCACAGATGACGAAAATATCAAAAACATTTCTTCATATCTTATTGAGCTCGGAGCAGATCTTTCACTTTACGCAGCAAACAGTTCTTCAGCAAATCAAAACATATCACCGGATTCTGACGAAAATACTTCTGTCCCGGAGTTTGTAACAGAAGAAAAACCTGTCATCATAATGGATATTCCGGATTCCATAAAATATCTCGGAACTGATATGACCATCGACAGCAATATAAAAGTAAGACACAGATTTCAGTCAGACGATCCTTCAGAAAACGTCGGAGACAGCACCGATAATTCAAATTCCGGCAATATTTTCTTTACTGAATATATTTTAAACGATACCGGCTTTTATAAAGGTATTGAAAACAAAGATCAGTTTGGAATTATATATTTTTCAGCGACAGACTACCTCAGCAATGTATGGAGAAATACTCAGAATATCTATCTGAAAAAACTATGCTGCTCATTATACAACTATGAAAAATCAGTTTACGATTATCACACAGGAACAAATCAATAAGAAAGCACTGTTTTCAAAATTTATACTTGTTATTTTTTTTGATCAGGGTTATAATAATTAATAAAAATGATAAACAGAATGGAGCGTAATGATAATGGAAACCGTAAAAGAAAGATCACAGATCGAAGATAAATTCAAATGGTCAATAGAGGATATTTATTCTTCTGATGAACTCTGGAACAAAGATTTTGAAATAATGAAAAACAAAGCTGATGAGATCAGAAGCTATAAAGGAAAACTCGGTGAATCACCGGAAAAACTCGCAGCATATTTTAAATTAAACGATGAAGTATCACTCCTGTTTGATAATCTCCTTAATTATGCACACAGAAGACGGGATGAAGACAACAGAAATCCTGTATATCAGGAAATGTACGGCAGACTCTCTGCTTTAATTTCTGAGATCTCAGATGCTTCATCATTTGAAACCCCTGAAATAGTCAGCATAGGTAAAGAAAAGATAAGCAAAATGATCTCCGAATGCAAAGAGCTTGAGGTATACAGGCTGTATACAGACAGAATATTCAAAAAGGAAGAACACACGCTTTCTCCTGAGGAAGAAAGGATCATGGCTCTTGCTTTTCAGATGAGAGAGGCTCCTGACAATATATATTCTGTTTTTGGTGATGCTGAACTTACCTTTGAAGATGCTGTTGATGCTGATGGAAACAAACATGAGGTCACACACGGTACATACATCCCCATGATGCAGTCAAACGACAGAGCATTAAGAAAATCAGCCTTCAAATCAATGTACGGCTCATATGACAAGTATAAAAACACGATCGCAGCAATGCTGACTGCACAGACTCAGCAGCTTCTTTTCGGAGCAAAAGCAAGAAAATACAGTTCTACACTTGAAGCATCCCTTTCAAATACTGAAGTACCTGTAGAAGTTTATCACAATCTCATAGATGCAGTACACAACAACATGGAATACATGTACAAATATGTACGTCTGAGAAAGAAGCTTATGAAACTTGATGAGCTGCACATGTATGATCTGTACGCACCCGTTGTTTCAGACTGTGATATAAAAATCAACTTTGAAGAAGCAAAGAAAAATGTATACGACGCACTTGAAGTCATGGGTGATGAGTACAGAAGCATACTTAAAGAGGGCTTTGAAAACGGATGGATAGACGTTTATGAAAACAAAGGAAAAACAAGCGGAGCCTACTCGGCAGGTGCCAAAGTTCATCCTTTTGTCCTTCTCAATCACAAGGATACATTAAACTGTGAATTCACTCTCGCTCATGAAATGGGACATGCGATCCATTCATATTATTCAAATAAAAATCAGCCGGTTATCTATTCCGATTATGAAATATTTGTAGCTGAAGTTGCATCGACCTGCAATGAAGCTCTTCTGATGGAATATCTTTTAAAGAAAACCACTGACAAAAAAGAAAAAGCTTATCTCATAAATTACTTCCTCGAACAGTTCAGAACAACACTTTACAGACAGACGATGTTTGCAGAATTTGAACTTATAATCAACGAAATGACCGAAAGGGGAGAAGGTCTGACTGCAGACAATATGTCTGAAATTTATTATGATCTCAATAAACTCTATTTCGGTAACGATATAGTTGTGGATGATGATATCAGGCTTGAATGGGCAAGAATCCCTCACTTTTATTATAATTACTATGTATACCAGTATGCAACAGGCTACTCTGCAGCGATCGCCCTCTCAAGAAAAATACTGAAAGAAGGTCCTTCAGCAGCAGCTCAGTATATCGAATTTCTTAAAGGAGGATGCTCAAAAACTCCGATAGACCTTCTTAAAATAGCAGGAGTCGACATGGCATCTCCTAAACCGATAAATGATGCGCTTGAAATATTCAATGAACTCATCGATGAACTTGACAAGCTTATGGATTAAAAAAATCACCGGAGGAACTGACATGAACAAACGCCCTGAAAAATTGATGTTCATTATGATGCTGGGGTTATCTTTTATCTGTACATCCTGTAATCACTCAGAAGAGATGTCGACAGAACAAAACAAATATCTGGGTTCAGCAACACAAAAGGCAGAAAAGATCGAAACTTCAGTCAACAGAAACGCATTCCCGGAATTAACACCACCAACAACTAATGTTTCTGTACCTGAAGATCAGAAGTTTACCATTGAAGACAAAAAATTATCAAAAATCAATGAAGATAAACTCGAATATGATTTCTCTGACCTTAAATCGAAGGATATGGTTGAAGCTTTCAACAACAGAAAGTACACTCTGACATATTCGTTTCCTTCAACGCAGACGAAACAAACAATCACATGCAGCGGGGATACTGCAGTAATAACAAACGAATATTACAATTTAAAATATGCAACACTTTACAAAGACAATAAATCATATATTTTATATAAGGACAGATACTGTAAAAACGTTGAAACTGAAAAAAGCATAATAGAAGTAACAAAATGCTTTGAAGGTCTTGGATTTGACAGTACAGGTGAAATAAAATTAAATGACGCCGACTGCAGTTACGAACGACTTTTTAACAGAGAAAAAAATTCTGAATTTATCATTATATTTGACGAAACAGGTGCCCCTGCTGCTTTGAAAAATGACGACATAGAAATGAAGATCGAATTCTTCTCACCAAATGTTGACGAAGAATTACTTGAGATCCCGGATTCATCAACGGAAATACCCGAAACAGATATGTGGACTCAGCTTTCGACCGATCTGCAGCTTTAAAAAAGGAATTAGTATTTGTTTTTTCAGTTAAAATTATACTGCTAAAAAATAATACAAATAATGAAATTTACCCCCTTGACAAATATAATAAGAATATGATAAAATAATAAAGCCGCATGTATTTAGGTATTCAAGTTGCTTTTCAGCACACCACTTACAGCGAGTTTTTTGGAAAGGAAGTAAACCAAAATGTACGCAATTATTGAAACCGGTGGCAAACAGTATCAGGTAAAAGAGGGCGATGTAGTATTCATCGAAAAGCTCTGTGCTGAAGCTGACGAAACAGTAAGCTTTGACAAGGTCATTGCTGTAAACAACGACAGCGATATGAAAGTAGGTGCTCCTTATGTTAAGGGTGCTACAGTAAGCGCTAAGGTTGTTAAGAACGGCAAGGGCAAGAAGATCAATATCCTTACTTACAAGCCAAAAAAAGGTTCAACAATGAAAAGACAGGGTCACAGACAGCCTTACACTCAGGTTAAGATTGAATCAATCAAGGCTTAACAGCTATGATTACCGCTGTTTTTTATAAAAAAAGTGGCAATCTTACCGGCTTTAAAGTTAGTGGTCATGCAGGATATGCAGATGCGGGTTCTGATATAGTCTGTGCAAGTGTTACATCATCAGTTCAGCTGGCTTGTAATCTTATTACAGATTATTTCGGTATCAAAGCGGAGGTTACAGCGCAGGACAATACGGTAGCTTTAAAAGTCAGGGAAACAAGCGATATTTCGGATAAGATCATAACTGCTTTGTATGATCATATTGAAATGATATCGCAGCAATTCAAAAAAACGATTAATTTAAAATTTTCGGAGGTGTAAGCATATGTTAAATCTTAGTATGCAGTTTTTTGCTCATAAAAAAGGAAGCGGTTCTACTAAGAACGGTCGTGATTCTGAGTCCAAAAGATTAGGTGTTAAGAGAGCTGATGGTCAGTACGTAGTTGCTGGCAACATCATCGTTCGTCAGCGTGGAACACATTTCCATCCGGGTAACGGAGTAGGAATTGGTTCTGACGATACACTTTTTGCAAAGGTTGACGGAGTAGTTAAATTTGAACGTCTCGGTCGTGACCGCAAACAGGTATCAGTATATGCTGATGCGCAGTAATAAATAGTCTTTTATTCAACTGAAAATCCCGAGCTGCACGCTTGGGATTTTCCTATATATGATGTCATGTGCGTCTATGCACACATGAAAGGAAGAGCACAGATGTTTGTTGACAAGGCAAAAATCAGAGTCAAAGCCGGAGACGGCGGAGACGGAGCGGTATCATTCTATCGAGAAAAATATGTAGCTGCCGGAGGTCCTGACGGGGGCAACGGAGGCAACGGTGGAGATATCGTATTTGAAATAGATGACAACTTTTCTACACTGATAGATTTCAAATATAAGAAAAAGTACGCAGCACAAAAAGGTGAAGACGGCGGTTCGAAACACTGCACCGGAAAAAACGGGGAAGATCTCGTAATAAAAGTTCCCAGAGGAACTGTAGTAAGAGAATTCAATACCGGAAGGATCCTTGCAGATATGTCGCAGAATGAAAGACAGATCATTGCAAAGGGCGGAAAAGGCGGAAAAGGAAATTCCGTATTCAAATCATCGACAAGACAGATACCAAGATTTGCAAAACCGGGATATCCCGGAGAAGAGTTCGAGCTTTCTCTTGAACTTAAGCTTCTTGCAGATGTTGGACTGGTCGGATTTCCTAATGTCGGAAAATCAACATTAATATCCGTTGTAAGTGCTGCAAAGCCTAAAATAGCTAATTATCATTTTACTACACTGGTACCTGTTCTCGGAGTTGTAAAAGCAGATGAAGAAAAATCATTTGTTATGGCAGATATCCCGGGACTGATTGAAGGAGCCAGTGACGGTGTCGGACTTGGTCATGAGTTCCTCAGACATGTAGAACGATGCAGGCTTATACTTCACGTACTTGATGTGTCGGGCTGTGAGGGAAGAGATCCTAAAAACGATTTTGAAGTTATAAACAATGAACTTTTCAAATTCAGTGAGGACCTTTCAAAATGTCCGCAGATCGTTGCAGCCAACAAAAGCGATATGGCTTCTGATGAACAGATAGAGGATCTCAGAAACTATATCGAAGAAAAAGGATACAAATTCTTTACTATTTCTGCAGCAACAACTGCAGGAACAAAGGATCTTATAAAATATATATCAGGTGAACTTGACAAGCTTCCTCCTATCAAGGAATTTGAACGAGAAGAAATTCCCGAAGAAGAACTCAGATATGAGAAAGAAAACAAAAACAAGATCACTGTCACCAAAGAGGGTGACACATATTATATCGATGCCGTATGGCTTGAACCTATTCTCAGAACAGTCAATCTTGATGACTACTCATCACTTCAGTACCTTCAGAGAGTACTTCAGACAAACGGTATATTTCAAAAGCTTGAAGATATGGGCATAGGCGAAGGCGAAACTGTAAACATACAAGGTTTCGAATTTGAATATGTCAGATAAGAGGGCCAGATGGAAATATTATCTCAAAGAGATGCCATGCAGTACAGTCCGCTGACACTTGCTTTTCTCGGAGACAGTGTCTACGAGCAGCTTGTCAGGGAAAGAATAGTTCTTGACGGAAATACATCCGTCGCAAAACTGCATACAAAAACAACAAAAAAAGTATGTGCTGTTTTTCAGTCAAAAGCTTACGATGTTATTTTACCTTTACTTGATGAAAATGAAACAGCAGTACTAAAACGCGGAAGAAATGCTTCAGGGATTTCAGCTCCAAAAAGTGCAGGAGTAATAGACTACAGACGGGCTACAGCCGTTGAATGTCTTTTCGGCTTTCTGCACCTTACAGGAAAAAGAGAAAGACTTGAGGAATTAATCAATATCATTTTATCGCAAACCGAGGAGGAAATCTAAAATGTCAGGACATTCAAAATGGAGTACCATTAAGAGAAAAAAAGAAGCTACAGACCAGGCAAGAGCTAAAATATTTACAAAAATTGGTCGTGAAATAACAGTATGCGTTAAAGAAAGCGGCGGAGACCCGTCTACAAACTCAAAACTTCGTGATCTTATTCAGAAGGCTAAGTCAAACAACGTTCCTTCAGACAATATCGACCGTATCATCAAGAAAGCAAGCGGCGGAGAAGATAAAAACAACTACGTTTCAATTACATACGAGGGATATGGTCCTAACGGTGTAGCTGTAATTGTTGAAACTCTTACTGATAACAAAAACAGAACTGCCGGTGATGTTCGTCATTATTTTGATAAATTTGGCGGAAACATGGGAACAAGCGGATGCGTATCATTCATGTTTACAGGAAAATCGATCGTTGTATGCGAAAACAAAGGCTACGATGAAGACAAAGTAATGGAAGACTGTATGGAAGCAAACGCTGACGACTTCAGCATCGAAGACGATGTAGTTGAATTTGTAGGAGCACAGAACTCACTTCATGCAATAAGAGATGCTCTTACTGAAAAGGGCTATACAGTTCTCTCAGCAGAAGTTGAACAGGTTCCGGATAACTATGTAACACTTACAGATGAAGAATCTATCAAGAAAATGAATCTTCTCCTTGAATACCTTGATGACAACGATGACGTACAGAATGTATGGCACAACTGGGAGAATGCAGACGCAGGCGAAGAAGAATAATGCCTGAATTCATATGTCCTGTATGCAGAGAAATACTCATAAGAAATGAAAAGACACTTAACTGTTCAAATAATCATTCATATGATATTTCAAAAAGCGGATATGTAAACCTTCTGATGTCACAGAGATCCAAAAATCACGGTGATGACAAGCTGATGGTAAGAGCAAGAAGGGACTTTCTCAACGAAGGATACTATGAGCCGTTAAGAGATGGTCTTATGAATGCATGCCTTGATTTCAGCGGCAAAACTCCTGTGATCCTTGATGCAGGATGCGGTGAATGCTATTATACATCAGGCATTTTTGAACACCTGAAGAAAAACTGCATTGAACCGGAAATTTTTGCGATTGATGTTTCAAAAAACGCCCTTGACTGTTCCAAAAGCAGGGGAGGAGACATAAAAAGAGCAGTTGCAAGTATTTTTAACATCCCTGTTCAAAATGACTTCTGTGATATTCTTTTAAATATTTTTGCACCATTTTGCAAAGATGAATTTCTTAGAGTTTTAAAACCTGAAGGTATATTTATTCAGGTAATTCCGCTCGAAAACCACCTTTTCTCTTTGAAAAGTGCTGTTTATGACAAACCATACAGGAATAATGTAGAAGATTTCAATATTGACGGTTTTGAATTGATAAGAACAGACAGAATCACAGGCAGCGTTTTTCTTGACTCTCCTCAAACCATAAAAAATCTTTTCATGATGACTCCTTATTACTACAAAACAAGTGAAAAAGATTTTAACAAACTCGATTTAGTCAGCTCTTTAAATATAGAAACTGAATTCGGAATTATAATATACAGAAAAATACACAAACCCTGATCATGATCTTTTTTTATTGAATGGAGCATTTAAATGGACGAACAATTTTCTCAGATAATGACCTTAAGTTCACACGAATTGATTCACTGGTGCAGAGAACGAAAAAAGACTCTGGAGCTTTCAAATGCAAAACTTTCTGAAATAACCGGTGTTCCCATAGGTACTATTGACCGTATAATGTCTGGAAATTATTCTGAGTACAAATACAGTTCCATTCAGCCATTGATCGCTGTCCTTATCGGATTCAATGAAAAGACTCCGCTCCCTCAAAAAAATGACACATCACAGTCAAACTATTATTACAACACCATTGAAGGATACAAGCTTGTTCTTGAGCAAAAAAATCAGATGATTAAAGCTCTTGAGCATGAAATAGAAATGCTTAAAAGAGAAGTCACATTTTTAACCGATGAAAACAGAAAAAAGCAAAGCAACTTAGAATCTATTCAGACGCATGTAAAATGGATGGAACAAATAATAAACAATTTACAAAAATAAAAAATAACGGATGACTGATTTTCGGTCATCCGTTTTTTATTTATCTTACTTCCCAGAGCTGTGAGCTGCTGCCGGTATATTTCGAAATGAAAACATTTCCTGCAGAGTATTTTTGAGTACCTGATGACGAGCCGTTCGAACTGTCACTAACTGAAAGTGCAAGATCGGGATATGCTTTTAAAACAATAGCATATTTTCCTCCGGAAATATATTTAAATTCAAAAACCTGTGTATCATCGCTTAAGATCTGATACAGATGTACATTTGAGCCGTCCTGCGGTTTATCAGCTGATACAACTCGGCCGTTTCCGCCGCTGCTGCAATAAGCACAGATCCTGTATCCGTCAGCGTATTTTTTCAAAACAAATTTCTGTTCATTACTTGAATCCTTTGACCACTGATAAATATTGGTTCCGTCTTCATCGATTCCGTAGTCAACATTCATGTACTTCGAGCTCATACAGTTTATTATATTTCGGACGCCTTCACCCGGACCATCCTCAGGATCTTTGTTCAGATCTGAATTATAAAGCGGAATATTTACTTTCAGAACGTTATAATCGACCCATCCTTTGTCTGAAAGACATACACCAAATCTCTGACCTGAATTTTCAGGATAAATATATGTGATCTTATAAGTATCATACGGGAAAAATACAGGAGATCCCTCTTCATCACTTCGGCTGTAGAAGTTTCCGATATAATTTACACTGTCTCCAAGTGAAAGATCTCTTTGAGGAACTCCATAGTTCCCGGTATCAACGATCATCGCATGTTTTCCTTTTTGGTCGTATATCGAGCGGAACCAGTCTATGTCCCATGACACAACACCCTTGATCATCATCGGATCCGCACAGTAAACGAGATTTTTTTCAAGATCATATCCGACAAGAACCATACAGTGGTGTCCTTTTTGCCACGTCATTGCCCTTCCGTCAGGAGTATACCATGTATCTCCCGTTCGCGGAGTAACAAGCTCAGGCGTCATTATAAGCGCCACAGGAGTCTCTGCTGCAATATACGGGAAAAGATCTTCAAGTTCTGTACCGGACAGATCCCTTGTTCTGTACGGGCTTCCCACGGCTTCAAAATAATTGTTTACTGTTGTCATCATACATGGAATATAGCATCCGTATGAAAGACCATCTTTAGTAGGATCACCTGCAAAAGTATAATTATAATCAGGTCCATACAATCTTCCGTTTGAATAATATACAGGTGAAGACGGCATATACTTCGTAGCTATCTCCATTTTGCCTGCATCATATCCATAATAGTTAATCAGCATGGTAAGACCTGTTGCTTCACATCCGGTAGGAAGCTCAGGTGCCTGCTTTACAGGCTTTATATTTGAAAGCATTTTTCTGGAAGGTATCTCACTTCTTGAAGGTACAGCCTGAGAAGTATATTTTTCACTGTGAGGTGTTTCAGAAGGCTGAGTGACCGTTGTCTCAGATATTTCAGAAGCAGAAACCGTTGTCTGGGATGTTGTCTGCGATTCGGTATGAGATGTTGACTGAACATCAGTCGTCGTCGTAACCGGAGAAGTGATCAGTACACTTGTTTCATCCGTAACAGCTGAAGTTGTCTGAAACGCCGTGCTTACGGAAGTCTCAGATACATTATCTGAGGATACTGCCGAAGGATCCTGACTTTCCGCAGCAGTAACTGTAGTGACAACAGCCTCTGAAGTATCGCAGACAGATGTCGTTTCAGAGGGTTCAGTCACAATATCTGTAACAGTAGTTTCAGCAGCAGACGATGATTCTGAAGTACCGGGATATCGTTCAAGAAGAATGATGTAATCTCTCTTGGTTCGCATAAAATCAAACAAATCAACTTTTCCATCAAGATTTACATCATACGGTTCTTTTGGAGTTGATGTATCCTGCATACAGATAATTGATTTTAACGTTGTAAGCGGTTTAAAATTATCCGCTTCGGGAATAATTAGTCCTGCATTTGCCATTGCAGCTGCAGTAACAAATACTGCAAATAGTCGGGTTTTTAATCGCATTTTCTGAAAATTGCTCCTTTGCTCTTATACACAACTGAAAAGTTCAGAACGGTATAAGGAATAATAATAAAATAATACTATATTATACTATTATGACAAACATATGTCAATTCGCATATGTGATAAAGAATCATGTCATCTGAACAGATATTTTTACGTCAAATTAATCATCATTTTGTTCGAATATAATGTCTGATTTTCTATATGACATATTCAACAATGTTTTTGCAATAAGTATATATAAAACATAAAATTTTAATAATTATTATGCAAATCATCTAAAATTGTTGACAATTTGCGTTTAAAATGTTATAATACAAAATAGATAGTAATAAATTTATTCATTTAATTTTTTAGATGAATAAAACCATACGAATTTTGACTAAATTATTATTATAAGGGATAGGGTGATTTATTATGCAGGAAGAAACAAAAAAAGTATTAATTGATCAGCTGGCAAACAATTTAGTAGTAATCAGAGCCAAACTCGGTATTACTCAGGCCGAACTCGCAGATATCGCAGGTATCAGCAGACAGACTGTACTGGCTCTTGAAAAGAAGCAGCGTCAGATGACATGGAACACTTTTTTATCACTTCTGTTTATTTTCTCAATGAACAACGAAAGCAAAGATCTTATTAAAATGCTCGATATCATGACCGATGAACTGATGGAATACATCACTATCAAGCATTAAACAAACAAGCGGAGGAATATTTATGGAGATTTTTTATTGTCCGCATTGTGAAGGGAGACCTTATACTGACAATATCAAATCCGGTTCTAAATGTCCTGTGTGCGGTACGGTTCTCAGATATGAGGACGTATCAGGGGAAAGCCTGACAAATAGAAAAAAAATAGAATATCCTTCCGGAAAGAAAGCAGATTCTTCTAAAAAAAATAAACGAAAAGAAGAAAAAGTTAAAACAGTTTATGACAAATACAAGAGAGTAAAAACTATCAGCGGAAACGTTGAAAATATACGACCGTGTCGAGAAGACCCGAGGGGGTTGTTTACAAAGATCCGTCACTATATTATGTACGGACAGAGTTTCAGTGATACATTGTATTCATTTGAAATCACTCCAAGAGATGATCTGACCGGAAACGACAAGATCCGGGTTCATATCTATGGTGACTATTATGGTGACGGAGCTACTATATGCAGCGGATTTGATCACACGGTAACAGGTCATATGGCTCTAAAAAATGTATCCGAGAACGACAATGATATCTTTTTTGCACGAAAGATAAGAAATACTGAATGCAAAATCAAATTTGTCAGTTCTCCGGCTGCATTTATGATAACTGTCTTTGTTATATTTTTTCTATATAAGATATTTGCAGCACTAAAAGATCCTTTTATGGATGGCAAAGTTGTTGATTACCTGAGAGAAGTCTTTGAAGAATTCATACCATCTGCGACTACTGCAACATGTATGTTTGCTGTTGCTTTTCTTTTCACATCTTTGATACAGTTTGCAAATAAAAACAAAACTCATATAGAATATAATTTTAATACCATAGCCGAACTTTCTCTTATGATGACGATCCTGTTTTTTATGAATTTTAACCTTTCAGGATTTGCAGGACTGTCGATCAGAGAAAGTTTCTCGTATATTTTTGCCGTACTTGTCAGCCATTCTGTTTACATACTGGCTGCTTTTTTTGGTACATTGATCATCTGGAAGGTACTTCGGCTCATTTATGTTCGTATAAGGGGATAGGATTATGAATATAGGGATCGATCTGGGTACTACCAACAGCTGTGCCGGCTATATGACTGAATTCGGCAATATTGAATTTATCAGATTCGAAAATAACAGCATAATCCTGCCTTCCTGTCTTTACTATGACCGTGGAAAAATAGTAACCGGCAGAAAAGCCGTTGAAATGTCTGAAGTTGATCCGTCAAAATTTATTTCCTGCTCAAAAACTTTTATGGATGAAAAAACAAAGATTTGGGCAATTGAAGGAAAACGGTTCAAACCTGAAGACTGCTCCTTTGAAATACTCAAGGCAGTCAGAAATGAACTTCAGAACAGATTCTCCGGCGAAAAGCAGTTTGATGCTGTTATTACTGTTCCTGCCAAATTTGGTGAGGACCAGATAAGAAAAACTGCTGCTGCTGCGAAAAGAGCAGGATTTGTGGTAAAGGAGATCATAAAAGAACCGGTTGCAGCTGTCCTTTCATTTAACGACAATAATTTTAAACCGGGAGATAAAGTCTTTGTCCTTGACTTTGGCGGAGGAACTATCGATGCAGCCATGTTTGAACTGAACGGCAGCACCGGAGTAAACGGTTTTAATGTTGTTTCAGCTGACGGAAACAGACATCTTGGAGGAAAAGACCTTGATGATGTAATTTGTCAGATGATACTGGAAAAATTTATGGAGTGTTCAGGTCAGAATCTTCTTGACAGTGAAACTTCATTCGGAAAATCGAGAAAACTGATCAGAAGAAAAATTGAAAATGATTCAGCTTCTTTAAAGATCGCACTCTTTGAAAGCATGAAAAACAACGTCTCATCAATAAGTGCAGACATGGATCATATCTGCTCGATATGTGAAAACAAGGATAACTGTCCTTACGATGAACATTTTTCTTTTGATCTTAATTTTGATGACTATATGGCAAAAGCTGAAGATGTGTACAGCAAAATGACTGAACTCATATTAAATGACAAATTCATTTCCTGTCATCCGGATCATGTTCTGTTTGTCGGTGGAATGAGCAGGGATCCGTATCTCAGACAGTTTGTGGAAAGCACATTTTCAGAAAGCAATGTTGTATATGCACCTGAAGATGAAAAATATCTGACTGTAATAGCAAGAGGTGCTGCTATAAAGGCCTGTGATGAAAGTATACACATAGTAAACAAGATACTTAATTCACTCGGTATCATCTGCAGAAATAAAGACGGTTCATCTTATATGGACACTATCATTGAAAGTGGAACTGACATTGATGAAAGCTTTGTCTGCAGACATACCTATACAAATACAGGAAGATTTGAAACCGAAATGAAATTCGATATATATGAATTTAACGGGGATCCAAATGATCTTAATGATCTGGAATACCGAAAGATAGGTGCATTTGTTTTCAATGATCTTGATCCTGCGGATTCCGGAAAACAAAGAATAGAAGCAGCTTTTTCATTTAATAAGGAAGGGATGCTTTGTATTGAAGCTCACGACCTGAACAACAAAGGAAAAAGCATCGACGTGTGTCTGGAAATATAGATAAAGGGGAGGAAGTTCATATGACGGACAATATTCTAAAAATATTAGACTCTGTTATCAATGATAATGAACCCCGCTCATTTCGCGACCCTCAGGAATACATATTTGCACAGCCGGGAAATGAAGCCTCTGATGTCTATTCCTATGGAATGATGCTGTTCAAAAAAATATCAGGAAAAGATTATTTTGAAACAGTCGGGATCCCGGAAGATGAATTTTTTATGTCATGTGACACGGAAAATGATTTTCCCGTGATAAGTGCTGAAAATATTCCTTCAGAATATTCAGATATATCTCAGCTGCTTTGCAGAATGACCATGTTCAGACGGGAAAGCAGGATCTCAGTAAAAGAAATATCTGAAATGCTGAAGAAAGATGATATCCCTGAAGAAAACCGGGACTCGAATGAAAATATATGCCTTTCACAGGAAAAAGAATTTCCTGCCTTAAAAAACGGATCTGACTACGGGATCATTGTAAACAACAAAAGATGCGGACGAATTGAATTTATAAAGCTTTATGACAGCAAAGACAATACTGCTGCATATTATGATATTCCGGTCACAGAACGGGAAGAGTTCACATTTCCTGTATCCTGCAGAAGCTCTGAATATCAGGAAATAACCAATCCGTCAAGTGTTTACGGAGACTGTATAATACCGGCAGCATTGATAAAAGCAAAGACAGGAAAATGTCATTCCGTCAGGATCACATTCAAAAAAGAAAACGAGAATCTGATCCCTGTGATCTGTGCTGCTGATATAAACGGAAACATCATCAAAGAAATTGATCATAACAATGTCGAAATCATACCTTACAGAAAATAAAGCATTGACACATATAGCGGGAGGTGCGGATAAATGCTGACAGATTACGAATGTATGCTGATACTGAGCGGAAATATATGCAGTGAATTGTTATCTGCATCTTTATCATTTGATATACTGCAAAAAAGCAATACAGATCCTAAAGCGAACTGCTTTATCGGAATTCCTTCCGTTCTTTCAAAGATCAATCCCGGAACATCACCGGAGGGTGATAAACTGAAATTCCTTATCTCATACAAGCCGGGAATATTTTCAGATCTGGAATATGCAGCAATATGTTTTTCAAAAGAAGTAACATGCAATTATGAGATACGAGTAAAAAATGAAATTACAGAATCCGGAGAAGCACGGTTTTCTATGATAAAGATCAGCCTTCAGAATGAAACACCTGAAAAAATTGATCTTGAATTCATATCAGATAATGGCGAGGAAGCTGACAAGCTGAACGACTTGTCAGAATCACTACATAAAGAAAATGATCTGTATGAAAACAAAATAAATGAATTAAATAAAATAATCAGTGATGAGATACAGGAAAAAGCCAAAAATGAACTTGAGATCTCGAAGCTGAATGCAGAGATCGAAAACATAAGGAAAACAACACATGAGCTTGAAAATCTCAGAATACAAAAAGATAAAATTGAAAAGGACATTGAAAACAGGGAAGATATTCTTTTAAAAACAAAAGATTACAGTAATAAATTATCAGTTTATGGTGAAATTCTTGATTTTTACAAAAATGAAGACGGATATGCATCTGCAGGGGACAAACTTATCAAGATTTCTCATGAATTAAATGAAATCAGAGAATATCTTGATTCGATCATTAAAATACGCACAGCCGAAGCGGATAAGCTTAATGACGAATTAAATATCTGATCATTCATCGGCAAAGGGGAGAATGATATGGGAACTGAAACACTGATGCTGAACAGAAAGCTTGATCTTCTCAGAGCAAAATATCAGACCAACATGCGTCTTATGCAAAACATAAAAGATGATCATGAGCAGAGGGTCAGAGAAGAGCTGGATAAACTGCGCCGCGATATCAGGACACAGGTTTCAGAACATGATGAAGCTTTAAAAAACGAATACAGTTCGGCATATGAAGCCTATACGGAAAATGTCGACAGAATACTTGATTCAGGGATCGAAACGCTTAACAATGACTACATGAAGCTTAAATCTGAAAATGAAAAAATGCTCAGTGAAATGGAAGAAGTAGAAACAGAGATCTCAGATTCACTGAAAGCTCTAAAAGCAGATAATGCTGAAAATGAAGAACTGAAAAAAAGTGAGGCTTCTTCAAGACTCGAAAAAGCTTATAATTTATTTGACGAACTGACTCAAAACTATCCTCATGATGTCTTCGAACCAAATGCTGCAAATGCACTTCTGATGCAGCTCGAATCAGCCAAAGTCGATTTTCACGCAGGATTTTATGAAGCCTGCATGGCAAATGCTTCAAACATTGAATTTCAGATATCAAGAATGAAGGACAGAATAAACAACGAACTCAATATCAGGAAAAGATTATTTCAAAAGCTTGAAAACTACGAAATCGTTCTTTCAGATATGATAAATTCAAAAGAATTTTCTGTGATCAGAAATGAACGTTTTGAAAAAGAACTATATGTACAGGCTGAAAAGGAATCTGATACATTCGATTTCTGGAGCTATGGAAAATATTCTGAACTTTCTTCACAGATAAAAAAATATGATGAGCTCATAGCAGAACTTCATAACAGTAAAGGAAATACTTCAGAAGAAAAAATTTCTGACTACCTTAAGACTGAAAGAAAAAAAGGAAATGCGATCACTGTCGAAAAACTTATACGTGATACAGAAACCATATCACACCTGAATTCAGAAGCCTGTAAAATGATGTCATACATACATACAGGTTTTGAAGCTTCTGTAACTCGCGCACTGGATACAGCTCCTGCAATCGTCAGCTACCTTAAAGAAAGAGGCGCTGATATAGTAAATAAAGGATTTAAGGATAATGATATAAGAAAAGAGTATCTTATATCAGCAGAAGAAACTTCAAAGGAAATATTTATATCAATATTTCCGGTGTCCCCGGATAACACTACGGTTGTTAATTCTGTAGGTATCTTTATCCGGCATACCGGTAACGGAACTGCAGAAAATCTAAAAGCTGCAGAAAACATGATAATAAATGAAATAAAAAATGTTTCAGAAGGAACAAACGTTGTTTTTGAAAGCAGTAATTCTGAAAATACTGCTGATACAGGACAAATTATGAGAGAAATACAACTGAAAGCAATTGAAAAAAGAAAAAAGGAATTATCCTCAAAAAGGATGGTGAGATAAATGAGCGGCATCAGCAAAGGTTCTGTCTTTTTCACTCCTGCCTTAATGATACTTTCATGTCAGAACGCATGTGAAAACATGATAAAATTCACTTTAAAATGTGCCACAGGCGGGCTGTTATTCAACGAAAAGCGTAATATGCGAAAAGAACGGAAAAAAATCGAAGGTCTTTCCGAAGAGATTACAGTTCTTGAAAAAATGGTTACTGATGACATAAACAGCATGCAGATGAAAAACAAAAAAATTCTTGATTCATTATTTTCGGATATTACCGATATACAGAAGGAAACATCCGATATTCTGAAAAATAACAACTCTGAGGAGTTCAGGAAGCTGCTTAAACAGTCTCAGGATGAAATAAAATCGAAGATAATCAGGGAAGCTGAACTAATAAAGAAAAATTACACAAATCTGATAAACAAAAACAATGCTGTTATCATTCAAAAAATGTCAAAGCTAAAAGAAACAGCATTAAAGGAAATTGAAAACATACAGAATGATAATGAGAGAAAAAATGAAGCGGCACACAAACGCTGCACCGAGCTTATAGAAAGCGCACAAAAGCTTTCAGAAGAAACAAAAGTAAACTCGGCCGATGAGCTTATCAGGCAGGCAATAAAAGACTCCCAAAGCGGAAATTATCAGTCAGCCATCGCTCTTGCATCAAGTGCCGTCACTGAAATATATATGGAAATATACCGCTCAGACTCCGCTCAACAGGAAATAATGTTCTACTCACAGACAGGCTTAAGCATTGCAGAAGAAATTGAAATATTCCTCGAAAGCATAAGAGAAACGGAGTTTAAACATGAATCTGGAACGTCAGTAGTTGACCTTAGCCTGTTTATGGATGGAAAATACGACGAATACACTAATGAATTAAACAGATTCAAAGCTCTGCTTGAAAATAACGCAAACACAAGTCCTGAAGAAATGAAGGAAATCGTATGTTCCATAACCGAGCTGTATACGGAAATAAACGAATCATGTTCAGATGCATTCTATATGATGACATATTCCCTTCAGAGAAATGAAATCGAAAAAGAAATATTCGGGCTTTTAAAGGAAAAAGGGTTTACTCTTTCAGATACATTTTTTTCAGAAGGTGATCCTTCAAAGGCGTCAGAAAGAACATACAAATGTGAGCTCACAGGAGAAGAGCTTACGATATCCGTTATTCCATATACTGATGATGACAATGAACTTAAGACAGAGCTGATCGTCAGCAGCAGCGGAAATGACTGCTCTGAAGAAGCTCGAGAACAGTACAGGAAAGATATAATAAGCCAGATCATGCATGATAACTCAGTAGAAAGCGTAAGTCTTTCATGTATTGAGGAAACCAGAAATAAAAACGGAGCGGATACCGGTGAAAAATACCGAATCAGTTCACCGGAAAAACTAAAAAACAGATAATCAGAAGAAAGTTGTGACAGGGGGGGAGATCATGGACAGATCAATTTTCGAATATTCGGCATACAGAATATTCTGTATATCCGGAAATATCACTGATTCATTCTGTACCCCTGATCTTCAGATAGTCGGATTTGAGGAATATCTGTGCAGATATCTAAAAAATCTCGGATATGAATGTATTGTTTTTTATTCCGGAAGCGGGATGGGTCTGTATTTTCATGACAGAGAAAGTGCTGAAAACTATTACAGAATGATCCATAAAAAAACAAAAAACACAGATGACGAAAAAACAGAATCCGATGAAAAAAGCTCAGAAGATGACCTTTTCAATGTTTTCGGAATAAAGGAAAAGAAAAAAGAAAAGGAACAGAAAAAAGAAGAAAAAAAGATCAAAATGCGTTATCCCATGGAAAACGATGCTGATTTCATCCATAAAGCTGAAGCTCTGATGAAAAACAGAGAAAAAAGAACTGTAGTCATATTTACAAGCCTTGATGATTTTATAAACCGTACTGACTCAGTAAGCAGAAGAAATTACAACAGACTATTTGAAACATGGCGTTCCATGAGTGTTGATATAAGAAATATCTGTATTTTTCTGTCAAAAGGACTTGGAACAAATGAGATAAGACAGATCCTTTCCAATAACAGCGAGCTGTCTGTTTCTTCTATTTTTATTTCTGAAAACAATGAAGGGCAGCGTACTTTTAACTCAGACAACTGCCTCGTCGTAAAGGGACCGGGAACAGATGAAATTGAAAATCTTCTTAAAAGGCTGATGGTAACCGGATGCAAGACCGACAAGGGAGAAAGCAGAAGACTTACATTTTCATGCAGCAGGGAAAACATAGCGAAGCTCGTAAATACAATGCTTTATTACTGCAGTGCCGCTGAAAACGGATTAAATACTTTCAGAAACAGAATAGAAGTATTTATGAGAGAACAGGAAACTGAAGAAATACCATTTGATATAGATACCATTAATGAGATCTACAAACAAAAAAATATTGTTTATTCTCCGGAAGACCCGGAAAAAATTCTGTTTGATAAAAAAGAAAGCGGCTGGGGTGCCGCCTGTGATGTTATTTCAAGAAATATTAAAGAGTATGAAAATTACATCAAATATCATAAAGAACCTGAAGAAAACCATAAAGAAAACGAAACTGAGCTTTTCAGACTTGAAAGATTTGAAAAGAAAACAAAGTCCTCAAGCCGTTACAAAATTCCTAATTTCGTCATTCAGGGAAATCCCGGAGTAGGTAAGACAGAGATAGCCAAACTGATAGGAAGAATTCTGTACAAACACAATATTCTTCGTTCCGGACACACAGTCTGTGCATCACGCGATACTTTGGTCGGTCAGTATGTCGGATCATCTGCTATAAATACTGTAAATGCAATAGAACGGGCACAGGAAGGCGTACTTTTTATAGATGAAGTCTATTCTCTCATAAATTTTGGAGATAATTCCTCTTCCGGAGGAGAAAACTACTGTGCTGAAGTTATAAATACACTTGTTGCAGCAATGACTGATCCGAAATATCATTTTTGTGTTGTAATAGCAGGATATCAGTCCAAAATGAACGACTTTTTCAAAATGAATGAGGGTCTTCCTTCAAGATTTGATATGAGAAACGTCATTACAATTGACGATTACAAGCCTGATGTTCTTGAAAAAATATTCAGGGAACAGCTGAAGAAAAACAATGCTTTTCCTGATGATGATACAGACAGGGATCTGTCTTGCTATTTTGTAAATTACTATAAAGAGAGAGACCGGAAAACATTTGGAAATGCAAGAGATATAATTACACTGTCAAAATCAGTTCTCAGTAATGCTGCAGCAAGAAGTTCATCAGCAGAATGCATTGTATCTAAAACTGATTTTAAGGGAACAGAGCACATGTTTGAAGGCTTCGGTGCATCGAACAGGGAAGAGGCCTACAATGAGCTCAGCAAATATATAGGAATGGATTTTCTCAGACAGATGTTCGATGATCAATGCAGTCTGTATGATGAATGCAAAGACAAGGGCATAGAGTATCCGGGACCGGAACATATGATCTGGGTAGGAAATCCCGGAACAGGAAAATCCACTGCAGCCAGACTGCTTTCAGGTCTTTATTATGCAACCGGAATTCTTGGCGGAAGAAAACCGATACTTGTTGACGCTTCATCGCTGATCGGTACTCATGTCGGGGATTCACAAAAGCTTATAAACGAAAAAATGGACGAAGCCGGACAGAACAACACTGTTTTAATAATAGAAGAAGCCTATCAGTTATCCAAGGACGAGCATTACGGTCATGCAGCCTTAAATGCCATGATGAACAGAATGGTCGATGAAAGAAAGGATTTCAATGTTGTCTTCATTGTTTACAGATCCGAATATGAGGATTTTATTAAAACAAATGCAGGAATTCTTTCAAGATGCACTAAATATGAATTCAATGATTATAATCCGGAACAGCTGACAGAAATTTTCAAAAAAATGTGTCACGACTCAAAAGACACATATACCGAAAAAGCTATAATAAAAATAAAAGAATACATGACATTTCTGTATGAAAACAGGAACGACAAATCGGGAAATGCCAGAGCAGTCGAAAAACTGCTGGCAACGATGAGAAAACGAAGATATCCGAGAATAAGGAATATATCCGACCTTTCCCACGGCGAAAAGTATTGTTTTACAGAAGAGGATATTCCCGATCTCAGAGAGGAGCAGATGCTATGAATGACATAAAAATTTCCATGCTTGGAATAAGCGGTTCCGGTAAAACGGCTTTTCTTTCAGGAATTTGCGACACATTTATTTCCGGAAACATCGAAGTTTGCGACAACAAAAACAGCAATGAAACTCATCTCTTCAAAATACTTCCATACTATCAGGGAGACAGTGAGACCAACATAGGAGACATCAGAAGATATTCTATAAGAAACAACCACAGCTTTACATCTGTAAGTACAGAGAATACAAAGAAATACATGTTAAATATCCATGATGATGCATACAGCATGAGTGATGCACTATGTACTGTCAGCTTTATCGACTATAAGGGCGGATTTATTGAAAAAATTGTAAATGAACGTTCAGAAGACGAAGTAAAAGACGTCAGAAACGAGCTTCTGATGAGCAACGTGATCCTGATCTTTGCTGATGCTGTAAGACTTAGCAGAGTAACAGGACCGGGTCAGTATGCATCTGCGCTTGGAAATGACGACATAAATACGTTTTTCAATACCAACCATTTTGTAAACAGAAAAATGACCGTCTTATTCGTACTGACCAAGGATGATTCACCGGAAGTCAACGAAGACAATGACGAGCTTATTGAAAAGCTGATGCATGCCTTTGAGCCGACTGTTAAAATAGCAGAACGCAACAACTGGAACTTAGGCGTTATAAGAACTTCCGCCGTTGGAAGAAACGTTATAGATTTTCAGACGGGAACGATTTTGCCGGATGCAGAAATAATCCCGTACAATATAGATTCAGTTTTGTTTTACAGCATCTACAGAACTGTAAGTGAAGAAGTGACTGACATTTGTCTGAAAATATCCGACATGGAAAATGCCAATGTTATTCAGAAAATGTCAAGAGAATATAAAAACAAAATGAAGATCCTGAAAATGCAGATGGATGAAGCAAACAACATTTTGCAATATATCCGGATCCCGTATAATTATCTCCGGATATCTGATAATCTCATATGGGAACATAAAAATGTTTCAAGCGGAATAAGCGCAGTATCTTAATGAAAGACAGGCGATTTGGATGAAATGTGATGTGTTTTTATACAGCAGGACCCCTACATATGACTACACGGATATGTATATGCCTTCATGGTTCACAAACAACCCTGAAATGTATTCTGAATACAGAAAAATTATAAGTCATATTTTCAAGATCAGAGACATGATACCGGAAAGCAGCTATGGAATACTTCAGCATACAGCCAACAACTTCGTTTTTATCAGAGGAAGCAGAATAAGTATGCTTTGCAGATTCTGTCACATAGTAGGCGTTGACGAATTCAGAAGACCGATATGTTCAACTGAAGGCTATATATGTCAGAACGACGATCTCAAGGAATTCTGGATCAATATCCCTGATATGATACTCAATCTTCTCGGCGAGGATCTGTATTACAATCAGTATATGGCAAAAAATGCGGGCAATCCCAAGCCTGTACAGATGAATTTTGTAACAGAAATAAGGCATTTCATAGATACATATTCGACTTCTAAAATAGATGACGACATCAAGGAATTTCTCGATTCCCGAAATCTTCAGTATCAGTACGACATACTGCTGAGAACGATACAGAACGTTGGAGTACCATTTAATTTTGCTATCGGAACTGAAAACAGAGAACTTTACTGTTACAAGCCTTCAACTGATGTCCCGGTGCTTGAAAGAATATTCTGCAGCAGCTTCTGCCCTGAACCGAATCCTAACGACAGCTGGACAAAGAATTATACTCCGACAAAGATCAACATAGATCCTAAAAAATACTATCTCTATCTGGAACTGAAAAAATCAGATCAGAACAGGCTCAGATACAGGCTGCTGATCGCTGCTGAGCCACAGCAGGAAAATCTGATACTGGACATACCGTTTGTAACATACGAGCAGGAAACGGGGACAGAGATAAAGTTTTCAGAGATCTTAAAAATGTACAAAACTGCCAAAATCTTTATTGATCCTTTAGGCTATGAACAATCAGAAGACAACAAATATGTTTTTGAAAAGAGGTGATATGTACTATGTTATGTTTTAAAGCAGTTGGTGTTCACAGCGATGCACTTAAAACATTTTACTATATTCCTGATGATGCAACTGTAAAAGAAAAAAACGTTATCAAATACTTTTTCTCCAATATTTATTCCAAAGGAGCCAATGCAATTGAAGAGGACCTGTTTTACTTCATATATCTTGAACATAGTGCAGTCATCTTCAAAATAACTCCGGACAGAAATCTGACAGGAATAATAATTCCGGAAAATATGATCATATATTCATGGCTTAGTATGATCAAAATAATTGTATGGCTCAAATATACAACCTTTGCAGAAATTGAAAAGCTGAATCAGATAGATCTGGAAAAAATAGATACGGATATAAGATATGAATTGCTTGGAATATTAAAAAGAAAATACAAAGACAAATTTACACCTGTTTCTTTTATCAGTGGAAGATACTCGAATTCATTCTTCGGACTTGAAAAAGACAGTATTGATCTGCCGATGGCTGATTTTATTTCTTATAACCATGGAGCCCGAAAGCCTGAACAGAAAAAGTGCATTCCAAGCACCGATGAAGTATCCGCACCTGTTCTGAACGAAGAATACTATATCAGATATATCCCCGCCAAAAACAGTAAAGGTATATTTTCAAAGTTTAAGAATAAAAAGGAAAGAGAAACTGATTTTATCGAAGAGACCTACGTACAGTCAGACAGTTCAAATCATCTGATCAAGGATGCCGCCGGAGTCTATAAAATTTATGATGACGCTGAGGCAAATCTTTTCAGACTTGACAGTTTAATGAATCAGTCGGGAGAAGGAAAATAATGGACATATATTACTGCCAGAACTGCAAGGATAATCCTTATACAAAAGTACTGTACGGAAGCACTCAATGTCCGGTTTGCGGTCAAACTTTGAAATACGGAGATGTAAGCGAGGAAGCGATATCAGGAAGACCTCTGCTGTACCCATCTCAGAAATCTCTGAAAAACAGAATTATGGATCTGGTTTCAAAAGATTCTGCAGAAAAAGAAGAAAACATTTTTAAAGAAACGCTTGGAAAATATAATGTCGAATTTGAAGAACAGTATTACCTGTATCTTTGTATTATGATGGAGAAAAAAAATCTGTTTAAATGCAGATTTGTGATCGGGAATGCACCCGATAAACAGAACGTTATTTCAAAAACTCCATATTTCAGTTCGGATATATGTTTTTCAGAACGTCTCGAAATATCATATCTCGAAGAATGCAGAATACTTTTTGAAAAACAGCTTCAGAACAGTGGTTTTTCTCTTGATCCCGCACTTTTTCATATTTATTATGCAGAAAAAACCGAAATCAAGGAAAAGCAAAAAATCACTATAAACTTCAGACCTGATGAAAACAGAAAAGAAAATGAATCAGACAGATATTTTCTTATGTATTCTGCAAGCGGCTACGGAGACATAAATATCAGCTCAAAAAAGGAAGAAAACACAGGATTTTTAGATGAGCTTGTAAAGGTCCATAACATGCATAACAAAAACTATATGGATTATATATTTTTCCGCGAAAAAAAGACAGGCATTTCTTACCCGCTGGCAACTTTTGCAGATAACGGAGCGGTATTGTATGATGATCCTTATTCGAATCTGATTCGGTATGACAGGATCATGAAAGAGATGACTGCATCAATTTTCTGATATTTTCAATTTCATTTTTCACTATAAAAGAGAAGAACGCACCTTTCCGGATGCGTTCTTCTCTTTTTTGATCAATTTAAAGAAATATCACGGCATTTCTTTTGAAACACCGGGATATTTAGTATTATTTTCAAAGCTCTGTGTTGTTATACAGATCATTCTCCAAGTATAAGACTCTTCAGAATAATAACATCTCTGATATCGATTTTTCCGTCCTCATTAAAATCAAACATAGCTTCTGTTTCCTTTGATGTAAAAGGAGTCTTGCCGCTCATAGCATCGAGAAGTCTTATAAGCTGAGATACGTTATATACTTTTTTCGGTGTCGTTCCGTCAGGTTCTGTTCCTCCTACAAGAACACCTGATGCATAAACACAGAAATTATCATTTCTTTCGGCAAGTTCTACACCGCCTGTGATCGTATCGTATTCTTCATCAAGAAGCTTGAGATCCTTGTGGCTCCAGTCATTGTCCGGATCCCAGTTGTCACCGTAAAACATTCCGAGAATAAGCTGTACTTTCTTATTTGAATTGGCAATGGCATAATCAGGCCATGATATTTCAACATAATAAGTGCCATTATCATCGTATTTTACAGGATCTGAAACTACAGCCTTACATCCGGAAACCTCTGTCTGAACCTGATCGTACGGAATCTGAAGCACAAATGATCCAGGTATCTGTCCGCCTTCCATTTCCGAAATATTAAAGAAATATCTGACAGAAATATCAGTATGCGGAGTAAGAGAATCAGTATTAACAAAAATCGTAAGCTTTGTTACTCCTGCACCAGTTGATTCCGGTTTATCCTGTCCGTAAACTGATGCCCAGAAGTTATCACCGGAAAAGATCTGTGAATCATCAACCGGTTCTTCAGGAGGGAAATTCTCTTCAGGCTTCATGGATGAATCGCCGTATCGGTCATAGAGACCTGCACACGCTCCTGTGAAAGCCGCGTTATAGTCAATGGTAACTTCATTGTATACCCAGTCAGCTGTAACATCGTTATGCTGATCCTCAGTGTCAGGTCCGCCTACAAGTGCTCCGTAAAGAACATGCTTCTGATCTGCTGTATCTTCACATTTTGTAAGACCTGAAGCTGCTCTGTGATGAGGGAATTTTGCTGCGTTATCACCGTATCCGACAACATACGATCTGTTTATCGGGTTATCTCCGATGAGATATTCCATTTGTCCGACTGCCCATTCAGAAAAAGTATAATCAGGGTTTGAAGGCTCATAAAGATCTTTTCCATTGTTATACTTATCATATACGAGAGCAGTAAACTGTGCAGCGGTATTGTAACGTGCAGAACCCCATGTATTTACCCAGAAGTAACCGGCAGGTGTTATTTTTCCGGGACCACCTGTCATATATCCGTTAAGAGCCTTGGCCTGCATTTTCCAGAAATCTATTTCCTCGTACTGGTTTCTGCCGGCAGCAGCTTTGTATTCTTCTGCAATATCAGGATAAATTTCCTGTATTCTTCCCAAAAGTGTTCCAACACCGTTCCACATGTCGTTCCAGCAGAAAATATATCCCGGAGGTGCATAGTAGTCTACATTTTCTATACACTCCTTAAGATAATCATAGTCCTCAGTTATAAGATACAGCCAGCATGCAGCAAAGCAATAGTCATCCTCCCACTTGCTTGAAGTATAATATGATTTCGGACCATCCTTTCCGTCGCCGACCTTTTTGGTATTTTTCTTTGCAAATGCAAAAAGAGCTTTTGCAGTATCAAGGCAAAGATCAGCATATTCAGGATCTGTATCCCTGAAGTTATAGTAGTTTATAGCAAGAGCGGCAGCACTTTCTGAAACACAGTCAGTGGTTGGAAGGGAAGTGGTTGCAAAATATGCCGGTCTGTCCATTGCATCGATCTCAGGTGACTGCCAGTACGCATGATCGATATCTCCGTCTCCGACCTGATAACAGAATGCTATTACATCACCGTTTTTATCCCTGAAAGTACTTCTGATGAAATAATCACAAAAATGTCTGCAAATTGTCTCAACATGCTCATCCTGCTTTGCCTTTTTGTAAGCATCACGGAATTCATAATAACCCCATGAAACAGCGGATGCCGAATATGCCTCAGGAAGTCCGAATTTTACGTGATCACCTGCGTCGTGGAAACCTCCTGACACGTCAACCATGCCGTCTCCGTCCGGATCAAGGATATTTTTATTTTCAGAAATAAATGATGATGACAGATTTGTATGTTCTGAATCAAGCGGAACTTCAGCATCGTAAACATGACAGTTGCCTCTCCATGAAAGAACATTGTTTTCTTTTACATCTGTGCCGCACATATTTGCATCATAAAAACACAGCGAATACTGAAGAAGCTTTGCCCAGTTGCTGTCTACTTCATAATAATCAGCCTTATGAGGTTCAGCTTCTGCTTTTACATTAACTGCCGCCGGTCCGGACATAAATGATGTACAGACAGCTGCACTCAAAACCAATGAAAATATTTTAGATATTTTATCTGACTTCATTTTAAACCTCCATATCAAGAATTATTTTAATGAAATGCTGTAATCCAGCCTTATTTCTATATCTTTTTCTATATTATCATAAATTCATTTATTTGTCTACTGCATTTAAATCTCATTGCATAAAACTTCCGGATAAAAATATTTTGACATCAAAATACAATACACCTTAATTATACATATTATCAAATATTAACGTTCAAAAATGTGCAAAGCATATTAAATCATTGACAAATACCGTACTATATTGTATAATATATATAAGGGAATTGTTGTTTTGCATATATTAAACAATATAGGCGGGGGATGAAAAAATGCAGACCAAAAAATGTCTATTCAATAAGGGATTATCCGTTTTAATAGTTCTTATTTCTTTATTTGTTGTTAATTTCGATATAAAAGTAAATGCAGAAGACGACATGAAAGAAGTCGCATCTTTTGAATTTGAAGATACCGGTTTTGACGGATGGATCCTTATGGGCGCATGCAGATTTGATCTTGAAACGGATATCAAATATTCAGGTAATTCATGCCTGAAAATATCCGACCGAAAAGCATACTGGTGCGGCGGATCCTATGCATCAAATACGCTTCTCAAACCCGGACATACATATCATTTTTCATCATATGTTTATCAAAACTGCGGACACAACGAAAAGATATATGCGACCGTCAGAATAACAAATTCCAACGGAGTAACAGATTATCTGCATATAAACGATACAGAAGACGATGAACAGTCTTTAGTCCCGTCAGAGGAATGGTTTGAAATTTCAGGAACCGTAAAAATACCGGAAGATACTGTATCATCTCTTATATATATTGAAGCACCTACTACGTCACTGAATATTTATACAGATCATTTTATTGTATCAGAAATAATTGACTCTTCACAGACAGATGATTCAGAAATTACCGAAACCTCCGAAATTTCTGAAAAAGAAAACAAATATAATGAAAAATTCAGAATGGAATTTGAAAGTTCAGAGATAAACACCATACCAAGAGGTGAAAATATAAGACTTGTAAAAACAGATGAAATATCCTATAACGGTAAACACTCTCTTTATGTATCACAAAGAGAAGAAACATGGAACGGTCCTTCGATCAGCACACAGTTTCTTGAAAATGGAACAGAATATCTGTATTCAGTTTATGTATATTACAATGATCCGCGCGGCAATGACACTCAGTCTTTTCTTACAAACGTATCATACTATATGAACGGAAAACAGACATTTATAGAAATGGCAACACAGGAAGTTCCAAAAGGTCAATGGACCAAAATAGAAGGAAAATGCCGTATACCTGCCAATGCATCTGCTACTGATTTTTCTGTACAGACTATTAATGTTTCAAATCCTGTTCCGTCAGATCTTATAGATTTTTATATTGATGACATTCTGATCATTAAGCCTCAGATTTACCAGAAAGAAAACAATATAAAAATATCAATAATCATTCTTTGCTCATTTGCTGCAGGAATTTTAGTTATAATTCTGATCACTTTTATAATAAAAAAGAGAATAAAATATTTAAATTATTTAAAACTCAAAGACATTGATGACATGACAAAGGTGTTCAACCGAAACACCTATGAAAAGAAAATTGAATTCTACGAAAAAAATAATAAAGAAACGGAAAAGCTTTTTGTTCTGACATGTGACCTTGACGGACTGAAAAGCATAAATGATAACTTCGGTCATGAAAAAGGCGACGAAGCTATAAGAAGATGTGCTGAGACGCTCAGAGAGACAATAGGCTGGGAAGGCGAGGTTTACAGAGTCGGCGGAGACGAATTTGTATGTTTCACAAGAATGTCACTGATCGAGATTTGCCGTTCAGCACTTGCCAAAGAAGGAACAAAAGAATCTGATTACAGATTTTCCGCTTCACTCGGACAGTGTTCCTATGAAGACCTTAAAACAGATGAATTTGTTCCTGATATCAAGGACATAATAAAAAAAGCAGATGAAATGATGTACAAAGAAAAAGAAGAAAAGAAAAAACAATAGACAAACTCACCGTATTATGCTATAATAAAATCTGAGTGTACAGATGGACTGTAATTTCTGTACGAAAAAGCACACAGAAAGGATTTATTATACAAATGAGTGACTCATGTAATCATGATTGTTCGTCTTGCTCGAGCAAATGCGGTGAAAGCAAAGATCTGATCGAAAAAACCAACGAGTTTTCAAAAGTAAAAAAAGTTATAGCAGTAGTAAGCGGAAAAGGCGGAGTAGGAAAATCTCTTGTAACTTCAACTCTTGCAGTTGAAGCAAAGAGACAGGGCTTTAAAACAGCTGTTCTTGATGCCGACATCACCGGTCCTTCAATTCCTAAGGCATTCGGAATAAAAGAAAAAGCCGCAGGAAATGAACATGGAATTTTACCTGCAGAAACTACTACAGGAATAGAAGTAATGTCATTAAATCTCCTCGTGGAAAATGAAACAGATCCTGTTGTCTGGAGAGGTCCTGTTATAGCAGGCACAGTAAAGCAGTTCTGGACTGATGTTATCTGGGGAGACATTGATTATATGTTTATTGATATGCCTCCGGGAACAGGTGACGTTCCTCTTACAGTATTCCAGTCTATTCCGGTTGACGGAATCGTAGTCGTTACTTCTCCGCAGGAGCTTGTATCAATGATAGTCGGAAAAGCAGTAAAAATGGCTAATCTTATGAACATTCCGATAATCGGTCTCGTAGAAAATATGAGCTATGTAGAATGTGACTGCTGCGGCAAGAAAATAAACATTTACGGTGAAAGCAGACTTGATGAAGCTGCTGAAGAATATGGTCTCAAGCCGCTCGCAAGAATACCGATCCAACCAAAGATCGCAGCTGCATGTGATAAAGGAACCATTGAACTTTGCGAAGATCAGGAATGGCTTAAAAATGCTTTTGCAGAAATTGAAAAAGCTGTACCGGTCAAATAAATTAAAAAAAATTACTATAAAGCACAAAGATTTTTTGTGCTTTATTTTTTTATTCTTATATTAAATATATTATTTGTAATAGTTATTACTAAAAATGTTAATAGAATATAGTTATTCTGTTGACTTTTTACTTATAATGTGATATAATATAAGTAATAAATATATGGATATATTTATGCTTTTATGATGGAGGGGTCAGGGATGAACGAAACTACTTCTGTTATTGAAAAAATGGCACACAGATACAATCAGCTGTATCTGACGCCTGAAAAAGGTATTTCAGAAACGGATATCTATTATGACATAGTCCATAAAGGTAAAACACCGCCTGAAATAATACAGAAAATGCATGACGGAGAATTAGGGTTTACATGCAGCAATAAAGACAAACTGATATCAGAGATCACGCCGGCAGGAAAAATAGAAATCATATATCTTTCTGAGCAGAGTGACTTTGACCGATTTATTCAGATCATGGCGTTTAAGGGCGAACCCGCTTATATTTCTCCTCAGACTGAAAGTGTCGAAATAACCGGCATAACAAACTGGCGAAAAATTGAAAATCATATGAATGATTATATCATAAGCGGGGGAGATTATCTCTCATGGCGAGATGAACTCAGACGATTTACTGACAACAAAAAAAATTATCAGGATTCCGTGATCATTATAAAAGACTGTGACTACTGCGGCATTTCAGCCGAAGAAGCAGGCTTTTCAAAGGATGAATGGAACAGCATTTCTCTGAAGATCAGAATATACAACGCATGTACAAGATACACGTTCAGACATATTTATAAAAGAAAAACAAATATTATCTGGGACGAAGCCGTCGCTGACTGTATCGGACTTCTTTTCGCACTTAACAAATATGACGCAGGACTTGCAAAAAAATTTTTCGGAGTATCAAAAAAAGGGTATTCCGGAAAAGGAAAGCTTGAAACAATATGCACTGAAATTGACGATGATATAAACAAAACCGCAGGAAAAACCGGTCTGCTCATCGACAGAATAAATATGTTTGTAAATGCTCTTATTTTTTCAGGAGTTACTGATTATTATGAGATCCTTTGCAGACTTGAAGAAAAATACAGTTCGTACGTTTCAATTTTGAATTAATAAAAAAGGCAAATGTTACGTCTGTAAATGTAACATCTGCCTTTTTGTTTTTTTCAAAGCTCTGTGTTATTAATTATGAATTATCGCATAAAGTTTGTCCATATAAAAGTATTAACGTTTTCTTCAAACTGTTCCTTTTCGTCAAAAAAGATATTTAAAAAACCTGAATTTTCAAAGGTTACTACAGATTTATCACTTTCAGAAACAGTAAGAGCAGCTGAAAAATCATCAACAGACTGAGATGAATACTGTTTTAAATTATCATGCTTTAAAATCATGACCGGTACAAAGATAGTCTGAGTATTTTTCTCATTATCAGTAAAATCTGTTTTATCAAAATCAATATCATATTTGGATTTCATTTTCGAAACTCCTGATTTTACAAGAAGTTTTTCAGGCAGAAGTCCTTTTTGATCATTCAGCATATTTTCAGCACATTCAAGACCGTTAAGTTCAGGATCGTCAAGCAGCAGGAATTTGAAGCTGCTGCTGTTCAATACAAGATCACTGCATGCCGTCAGAGCTCCTGTACCCTGAGCATATATTCCAAGAGGCGGAACAGATACAGGGTCATTATTATATATATAATCGATCACAGCGTCGATATCATCTGATTCCTCTTTACCAAAAGTAAAGGATTCAGCATTATTGTTCCCATGTGCCCTCTGATCAAAAAGAATGACATTATATCCAAGATCAAGAAAATAATCTGCCTGCGGAAAAAGATACGTGTAATCATATCCGTATGAACCTACAAATAACAGAGTAGGGTTTCCATAGTTGTATTTTTCACTGCATATATAGTTTATATATACGTTATTATTATTTACAGAACGATAAGTTATCCTTTCAGAACTGTCTTTCCATTTTGTCAGAAAAGCTTCCTTGTCGAAATTGTGGTCTGCCAGAAAGCTTTCAGAGTTATTGACAGTTTCCTGTGGATCAGGACAAATTATTTTTTTTGCACATGAGTCACCGCTTCCGAAATACAGAACGCCGGAAGCGATCAGTAATGCAGCAGCTGCTGCTGCGACGATAGATAATACTGTTTTCTTTTTCATATTAGATCCGCTCCATAAAAAATTTGCTTAATATACCGGCACTTTTATTATTATATCCTATTTCATATTTGTTTTCAATAGTAATAAAATGAAAAATAGTGAAATTTTCATCACAGAATCATAACATTTCAGATTGACAAAATAGCTAAAAAATGTTATATTAATTAATAAGTAACATAAAAAAATTACAGTAGCGAGAGGGGTACGAAATAATGGTCAATAGTGATTTGAAAGACAGACTTAACAGCCTGAAAAGTTATTCTGTTATTCATGACGGAACCAACATAAAGGATACTATTGACTCAATCGAGTCAAGAATTGAAGTAAATGAATTTAAAATAGCCGTAGTAGGAGAATTCAGTTCAGGAAAGTCAACATTTATCAATGCAATAATAGGCAAAGATCTTTTAAAACATGCCACTCTTGAAACCACAGCTGCACTGACATATGTACACAATGTTAAAAAAGATGATCCCAGAGCAAATACCTGCATTATAAATTTTGCCAATAACACGTCTACAAGACTTGAAAAGCTTGAGGATATTGAAAAATATACCACCACTCAGTCAGATATCGATGTTGTACGGGAAGTAAAAAGTGTTGAGATCTTTATTAATTTTATAGATGTTGACGAGGAGCTTGTAATTGTTGACACTCCCGGTCTCAACGGACTTGCAGACAAGCACAGAGAGCTTACCATCGAAGAGATCAAGCAGGCACATTCATGCATTTATCTCTTTCCAAAGAGAGGTCTTGCTCAGACAGACGTTGAATTCATAAAATACATTTCAACATACCAGAATACATTTATTTTTATTTACAACTTCATCGATGAGCTCAACGAATCCGAAGGAGAATATCCTGAGGACAAGATAGCATCCATAAAGCAGAATGTAAATAAATTTATTGTAAATAATACATCAAAAAAACTTATAACCCACTATACCGGAATTTCCGCTCTGAAAGCTCTTTGCGGAAAAGATGAAAGCATATCAAGGGTTTATGAGGATGACTTCAGTGATATAACACCTGAATCAAGAAAAATGATCTATAACGAATCAAAATTTGATTCATTCATCAGTATCCTGAAATCAATTCTCAACGATGCAAACTTCAAGAAAAACCGCTATATTTCAAACTGCTATACTGTTATGAATCTTATGGAATACATACTGATGGTTTCCAAAAAGAAACAGGCAGATATAGAAAATTCAATCTTAAAGGACAGAGCTTTTAAGGATATCAGTCAGATCAAGCTGCAGAAAAAAGCGATCAACGAAAACCAGGGCGATGTTTTAAAACAGCTCTATTCACTGATAAATCAACTTTTCGATGAAAACAAAAAGATCCTTATCAATGATATTGATGAAAATATCAAAGAAATATTTGAAAAGATTTCAAATACTATCAACGCAGAAAAGGAATACAAAGATTTCGAAGAAAAGCTTGAAAAAAATCAGTACAAGAAACAACTTCAGAAGCTTATAGACGATTATCAGACAGAATACGACTATAAAAAGGAAAACTGTTTCCAGCTTGTTTACAAGACCGTTCTCGCAAGACTTGATGAATACAATGACATTGTCAGCGTGATCGACAAAAACAACGCAGAACTTAAAATTTCAGAAGCTATCGATAAAGAGCTTGCAGCTGATAATATCAAAAACGATATCAAAAAGCTTGAACAGATAGCAGTAAACAACCAGAAGTTTCTGGATGATTTCAAGAAGCAGCGTGAAGGCTTCAAAAATGAGATAGAAAAAATATTCTCAGAAATCGAAGAAAACAAAAACAGAAAAGATGAACTCGTTACAGTACAGCGAAGAAAAGAATCTGAACTTGGCGACAGACCGGTTGAGGATGTCACATATATAGTTGAAGAATTCGAAGAAAATCGTAAGGGTATAGCAAGACTGTTCCAGTTTATCATAGGAAAGAAAAAATCTACCCGTCAGGTTCCTCAGTATGATGATACCAAAGGTCTTGAATGGGATAAAAAGAAACGAGCTATCAAGGAAAGCACCGATGAGGAAAGAGAAGCGATCAACCGTGAGCTTTCAAATCTTGAAGCAAAGAAATGTACACTTGAAGAAAAAATCGAACTTCATGACAAGGAATATGCTTCCTACAACAGAAAAATGGATATCCTTAATCATGAAATAGCAGCAAAAAAAGATGAACTTGCAATGTTTGAAGACAGACTTGAAATTGAATATCTCAATCTCAGAAAGAAACAGCTCAGACAGGATATTGAAGCATATCTGTTCAACGGAGACAATTCAATTGTAAATCTCTTCAAAAGTTCACTTGAAGCAGACGTAGAAACAAATGCCGAGCTCGTAAGCGGATATATCAAAAACGAATTTAAAAAGAGACTCTCCGAAAAGAACCAGGTATTTGATGAGATAATAAACGGAAACCTTATAGATATACAAAACAGATACAATAATAAAAAAGCCGAAATTATGAAAATCGAAGAGATGTATAACGAACTTAAGGTGGAATTGGATTATGAACAAACATCTACAGCAGTATGAGGAGAAAAAAGCTGAGACCCAGCTGGTCCTCAATGATATACACAAGTTTTATACTGACAATAATTATACTGCAGAAGCATCAATAATATCTGACTTTATTGAAATGCTTAATAAAGAAGAGTTTTCCATCGTTATAGTCGGTGAATTCAGTGTCGGAAAATCTACATTTTTAAATGCACTCATGGGTGAAAAGATCCTTCCGTCATATTCTGATGAAACAACTGCAACGGTGACACTGCTTCGGCACAAAAATAAGGCTGAGAATCAACAAAAAGGCCGTGTTTATTACGCTGACGGAACCTGTGAGGATATAGACAGCATCGAAACCGATGTTATTTCAAGATATGTAAGTACAAGAAGTGACATTCCTGTTGCTGCGACCGTAAACCATCTTGATCTTTATCTTGATTCACAATTCCTTGACGGAAATATCACGCTTGTTGACACTCCCGGTCTTAACGGCACTGCCGACGGACACAGAGAGATCACAGAGGCTCAGATCATGAAATCCAACGTCTGTCTGTTCATGTTCAGCGCTGACAGACCCGGCGGAAAATCAGAATTTGAGTTTCTGAGCCAGATCAAAACAAAAGCAAACAAGATAATATTTGTTTTAAACAAAATTGACCAGATAAAAAACAACGAGAACGAATCATATGAAAAAGTTGCTGAGAACATGCTCAAGCACTTCGGCAAAATATTCCCTGATGCAAAGGAAATGCCTGAATTCTGGTGCGTTTCTTCTTATCAGGCTCTTGTTGCCAGATCAAAAACTCCGCTTTCATACAGAGGACATTCATCATTTACACCGGAAGAAAAGCTCAAGCTTTTAAAAATGTCCAAAATGGAAAGCTTCGAGGATGGACTCTGGAACTTTATCACAGAAGGGGACAAGGCGAGAAACAGCCTTCTTACTCCAACTTTAAGAGCAGCCAAAATGGTTGACGAAACGCTTAAAAACCTAGAACTCGAAAGCAACATCTATGAAGCTGCCGTTGACAATAACGAAGCTCAGCAGATAATTGACGATCTTTACGGTAAAATACACGAAACTGAAGAAAAGATGGAAAAGCTGAAGGCAAGAATATACAGCGATGTAGACAAATGCAAAAAAAATGCACTTGATTTTGCCCTTACCAGAGTTCGTCTTTTCAAAGGCCGTCAGCTTGCAAACCTTGAAAGCTTCCAGACAACCGAAGAACTCATCGAGCTTGAAAAGAGTCTTCCTTCAATTATCAACAACGGTGTCAGTGCCGCTACTTTCGAGCTTAAAGAAAAGCTTGTAAACGATGTAGCGAATGCCGTGGGAAAATATCTTCCGGATATTATGGACTCAGTAAGAATTCTTGTAACTGAGTTTGAATTCAATATATGTCCGGACTGCAAATACAATCAGACAGAGAACTCGTTTGAACTCGGAATAGAACAGTACCAGAACAGCGTCAATGAAACCAATGCTGAAATTGCTGCCCTTCAGGAGGAGATCGATAACCTTTCAGGAATGTACATGAAAGCTCTTCGTATCGAAAAAGAACGTACAAAGCTCAAAAACGATATTAACAGACTCAAAGAAGAGAGACAGCAGTATGAAGCAGGTCTCGAAAAGCCTAAGGTTAAAAGAGTATATGCTACTGAAGAAAAACCTCGTTTCAGTTTGTTCGGTCTCTTCAAAAAGAAAAAGATCACAGAAACAACAGAATACATTGATGATTCAGAGACACGTGCATGGAAACGTGATGTTGAAGCAAAGCTTAACGACTATTCAGAGCAGATCAGAAACAAAACAATGGAATACAATGCAATTGAATATAACGGCAAGCCAAGTGAAGATCTTAATGAAGAAATTCACATCAAAACGTCCATTCTTTCAGAGCTTCATAAAAAACTCGATGAGAAACGTGCAGGCTTTAAAGACAGATATGTCAAGGAAAATATTGCACTGTTCCTTAAAAAGAAAATGTTCATAGAAACTTTCTACACTGAAGGAACAAATTCATATGCAAATGAAGCTGTAAAGGAAATAGACAGATTTACAGAAGATTTTGAAGGCAAACTTGATACGCTTCTTAAAAATGATCTTAACAGACGTTTTGACCTTATCAACAAAAATATCGCAGCACTCGAACACCAGCTTTCATTATCTTCAGAGGAAAAGAATGAAAAGATCAAAAATATCAGAAGACAAATCAGCAATCTGAAGGGTCTGTATTACAGAATAGAAGAAGTCAGAAATTCACTTGATGCAGATACCGAAACAGAAAAAGGGAAAATTGCTATCTAACAGTTCAGAAAAAGAAATATACTATCGGAGGATTAATAAGGCATGAAAAACATCTGCAGTAATAATTTTATTATTTGCCTTGGTGATGACATAAGATACCGCTTTGCACAGGAACTGATGCCTACAGGCCATATAATAAACACCAATTCTTTAAAAATTAATAAAAGCTATA
This sequence comes from Oscillospiraceae bacterium, assembly GCA_045643005.1. Taxonomy (GTDB): domain Bacteria; phylum Bacillota; class Clostridia; order Oscillospirales; family Ruminococcaceae; genus HUN007. Next base: position 63,616 of record JAZUJY010000067.1, read on the forward strand.
TCTTTATACACTCTGATGAAGAGAATGTCATTGCTGATGACAAAAAAATTCTCGTCTATACATCTAAACTTCATGAAGGAAGAATACTTGAATTTCCGGTTTCAGGCATTGATGTAAAGACCGTACTTGCAGATCAGCAAACCGTAAATATCGGAAAAGTACTTATCTTTGCAGATTTTCCATACAAAAAAGAAAATTTGCATTATTTAGTAGAAAAAGTTTGCAACAAATCAAAAAATGCTTCTGTAAACGTGATCCTTTTCAATGAAAACAGACGAGCAGGATTTACTGATATAGAAAAATCCGATAAAATAATCAAAGAAGCTTACAGTGAATTCGGAATGTTCGGCATAACCGTTCAGGAATATGCTGAAGGCGATGACAAGACAGACATTCTTACTGTTAAGACCAACAACCTTCGCTACTTTAAAAGCAAATACCGAAAGGAATTAAAAGGCTCTCAGTACAGAATTGAGAACAGATTTGAAATACACTACAAGACATTTCTTGAAAGAACATATGAACATTATTTCTCGTTTAATAATCCTGAAGAATTTTCAAGATTTGTAAAGCTGTTTGAATACGGAAATATTCCGGCTGAAACAGACGATATATGGAAAGCTTTTGCCAATGATTTTAAAAACATGTATCTCTATCCCTCATCAGACATCATGAACGAGATCTCTGAATTTTATCTTGATTATATTTCAGAAATACTTCACTTCAGACTGACCGAAGAAGATGTATATATAAGAGAAGCATCGGTAAAACAATTTGACAGATGCTTTGAAAATCATCCTGTACTGACAGCAGGCAAAAACGAGTTTGAATTCAAAGAAATATTGAACAAAAATAATGTAGTTACTGAATTTACAAACAAAATCGAAAATTTCTTCTCGACACAGCTTCGTCAGATGCTTTTCAGTGCAGCTATGGGAAGGATCAAAACCGTTATTCAGGCAACCAATGATAATGCCGGAAGCGGCAGCCAAAATTAAGGGGGAGAATAAACAGTGAAAGTTTCAGAAAACGTTGATGCTGAATTTATAAACAATGCTGTTTTCAGAATCACCAAACAGTTATACAAAAAAAATATTATGTACAAAACAGGTTTTATTCTATTATCAGGAAATGAAACAGATCTTGAGAAAAAAATAGCCTTTATTGATTTTCTGATCGGCAGGATAGATCTGTATGTCATAAAAAATGAGATGAGAAAAGCACTTGTTTATACAGCACTTCTCAAAAAGAAAACAAATATTTTTCTAAACGAGATCGATAAGAAGAATATTTCTCTTCCGAATATGTCCTGATTTGTTTTTAAAAATAAAAAACAGCCTTAGCATCATTAAAGATATTATGATGCTAAGGCTTTATTTTTTATCAACTGTTTCTAAGCTTTGGCTTAAGTTTTCTGATATAAGTAATATATACTCCACTCAGAGAATAGTCATACAAAAAACATATCAAGTTTATCATAACTACAAAAAATACAATATACCACTTTCCTTTTTCAAGGATCTGTCTGTACATTTCTACAGACCCCAAAAGAACAATAGCCAGAAATGTTTCAACCCCAAAGCTGACATTAAAGATAAGAAGCTTTATGAGTAATCTCAAAGGAAGATTCCGTAAATTATCTATATAACCCTTAACAATAGGATAATGACCAAATAAGAGTATATAAAGAAGAGCTGCCTCCTTGTCAAACGTTACAAATATTGAAATAATACTTGTTGATATGTAAGTCAGAAAAGCCCATTTTGTGTCAACTTCTTCATTCATGATCATCATCATAATGCCGGCTATCATCGGTAAAACAATATACAAAACAGGGAATACGCCTGTCATAAACATGCAAACAAGACAAAGAGATGAGATTATTCCTCCGAGTGCTATTTTATAACTTATTTTTCTCATTATTTATCTCCAAGCCCCTTTCATGGGAAAAATAATAAATTTATCACATATATATGATACCATATATTTCGGTTTATATCAACGTTTTCTAAAGAGTATACGACAACTTTTAAAGAAAATATACATTGACGAACATCGCTAAAAATGGTATAATATTTAATATAGTTTTCTATTAATCAGGAGAGAGGTAGCGTTAATGAATAACAAAAGTTCTGAAGATAACAGCCGAACAGGTTTTATAATTGCATTTATTGTTGTTGCTGTGCTTTCAGTTATATGCTGTATATTTGTAAACAGCCTGATCAAAAAAAATAACGCCGATAAAAAAACAAGCGATACATCAGCTTCGGTTACAACAGATGTATCCGCTGAATCAACGTCTTCAGAGGTAACTGAAGACGTTGATTCTATCGAAATACTAACAGAAGAGCTTGTATCAAACCTCAATGTTGAATTTAATTTTTCCGATAGTTTAATCAGCTACACAGGTACAAAAACCTTTCCTTTCGCTCTTTCCAAAGTTTTATCTCCCGGAGATATTCTTGAAAAGGTTGAAGTTACATACGCTGCAGAAGACGAAAATACAATAATCAATGAACTTAAAGGCGGATTTGGATTTAATGTAACTAAAGACGGCATCTCAGACAGTCAAAACCGCTCAGACAGCGATGAATGGTTTCAGGGCGAAGAGTTTCATGTAACTCCAGGCTCAAACGAATATACATATCATTATGTCATTCCTGAAAGCGTCAGGGAAAAGCTTGATTACAACGGTGAATGCCAGGCGGGCTACTGGTACGGTCAGCTCGATAAGCTCAGAATAACAAAAATAGTATTTTTCAAAACACCATATGTAAAAAAATTTGAGTATAATCAAAAAGCTTCTGTTCAGGGAACAATTAACGATTTCTTTATAGCAAATGCTTTAAATGACAAATTAAATTTCAAATTAAAAGATTTCTCCATCCCTCAAAACAGTCAGATCCAGTGTATTTCGCTTAAAATTACAGCAGATAATCCGCTTGATATGATATCAGGAAAATTCAGTATTCCCGAATGCGAAAACATTAGTATTGACAGATTTTATATGCAGGAACAGGGTAATACTGCAATAATCAATTTATTTATTAATCCTTCAGATGCAAACAGCATAGATGTCTTAAATCATTCAATGCAGTTTTCAATAAACAACGATAACAACACTAAGCTTGATGTAGATACAGTCACAGTGTATTATCTGACACCGGCAGCTTTGAAGAAGCTTTCATCATAAATGCTTTCAAGTCAGACATAGCCGGATTTTAAGGAAACAAAAACAGATCTTCCTGCATATTTTTATCAGGAAGATTTTTTTGCATAAATACAAATATGAAAAGAAGTGCTGATAAAAATCATGAAAATACTACTCTGTGCGATCAACGCAAAATATATACATACAAATATTGCAGTAAGATGTATAAAAGAATACTGCCAAAAACAAATAACATCTGAGATCGTTTTGAAAGAATATACCATAAACAACTATATTGAAGATATTGTAAATGATATATATAAAGCTCATCCTGACATTGCAGCGTTTTCAGTTTATATCTGGAACAAAGAGTATGTAACCAAAGCAGCAGTCCTCCTCAAGCTGTTGATCCCAGACCTGAAAATAGTTTTCGGAGGACCTGAAGTATCCTACAATCCTCTTGAAGTAATGCAAACTATCCCTGAATGTGATTACATAATAAGCGGAGAAGGAGAAAAAACTTCCTGCTGTTTATATAAGGCACTTGAAAAAGGGGAGAGCACTTCAGATATAACCGGAATCAGCTACCGAAATGATAATAAAATAATCACAAATCCTCCGCGTGAACCGATGTCAATGGCAGATATTCCTTTTCCATATTCAGATTTTTCAGAAGTCACAAACAGAATCTGCTACTATGAAGCATCAAGGGGCTGTCCGTTTAACTGCAGATATTGTCTTTCATCCATTGAAAAAGGTGTCCGATTTGCTTCAATTGAAAAAGTAAAAAAGGATCTGAAAATTTTTATCGATCATAAAGTTAAGCAGGTCAAATTTGTCGACAGAACATTCAATGCAAATCTTAATTTTGCAAAGGAAATAATAACATTTATTATCAACAACGATAATTTTATAACAAACTTTCATTTTGAAGTAGCAGCAGAACTGATGAATGATGAAATTATAAATCTGCTCGGAAATGCCCGCCAGGGATTGTTCCAGCTCGAAATAGGCGTACAGTCAACAAATACAGACACACTGAACGAAATCTCAAGAAAAGGAGATTTTAATAAAATATGTGATACTGTCAATAAAATACAGTCCTTCAACAATATACATATTCATCTTGATCTGATAGCAGGTCTGCCATTTGAAGATCTGAACAGCTTTAAACGCTCTTTCAACGATGTACATGGGTTATTTCCAAATCAGCTTCAACTCGGCTTTCTTAAGGTCCTGCATGGCAGTGGAATGGAAAAAACAGCAGCTGAACACGGAATAAAATATTCTCCATACGTTCCATATGAGGTTTTAAGCACAAAATATCTCAGCTTTGATGATATTCTTTTCCTGAAGGATATCGAAGAAATGACTGAAACATATTATAACAGCAGAAGATTTAAAAATGCAATGGCTTATTTATACGATCATTCAGATTCTTATTTTGATACATACAAAAAATTAGCAGATACAAAAAGCACAGAATTTATTGATAACATAACCCACAACAAAAATGATACGTATGAATTCCTTATCAAAGCATTAAAAAATTTTAACAATACTGAAAGAAACACATTTATATGGCTGTTAAAATTTGATTATATACTTCATGAAAAACCGAAAGGAAATCCGGAATGGACACATGCATGTCAGAATATACTTGATAAAAATGAGATCTATGATATTATTGTAAGAAAGAATACTTTGGC
>JAZUJY010000068.1:0-1599 GCA_045643005.1 Oscillospiraceae bacterium
AGACGGGCATAGATTTCTTGATGGATACACATCGCCTTTTTTGAATGAAAATCTAATAGACCTATCGTATACTTCAAATCTCTAAAAGAAGTTTCTATTCCCCATCGTTTGGCATATAGCTTTTTTAGCTCATCTGACGGATACTTTGTTCTATCAAGATTCGTAACTATTGTTTCGTACATACCTTCTGAAATGGGAAACCTTACGATTCTAAATTTCAATTCATAAAATACAGCTGGTTCACTTTTTCTGTTCTTTAAAGGTAAGTAGTCAAATGGTTGTGTAGCTGAAATAAACTTATAATGATTTTTATCTTTCAATAATTCTTTCACGTCATTGGTTTGTTTTCTCGTGAGTTTCAGACAGATATCTTCATCAAAACAGTCTGATGATGGTAAATCTAAACCATTTTTTATGCCGCAGGTACCATCCTTGACTCGTATAAGAAAGAACCATCCTTTCTCTTGGATATGCGCCATGCTGTTGAAAGACTCATAGCCTCGGTCTGCTACAACAAGAGCTTTAGGAATTTTTGATTTATCAACCATTAACTGCAGTGCGGTATGCTCATTTTTATCATTACCTCCCTGTATTATTGCATCAGTGTAGATATGATTATTTAAAGCATAAAGAGCATTAAGATGTAGTAGATTATATGGCTTTTGACCGTTGGTTCCAGGAAAAAACGATGTTGTATCATCAGGATTTGTTGCTATCTGTATGTCAGATCCATCGACAGCTAATACTTGAAGCTCGGATTCATTCCTAATAATAAGGTTAGATGTAAAACCTTCAAAAACATCCTTAAAAGCTTCAGCTTTAACTTTATTTCGCTGTTGAACAAATGCTGATGCCGATGGCATATCAGAATCTGTTCCCAATAAATCAATAAGTTCATTTGTAAGACTTTTGCTTTCCATTCCTATAACAGTTTTAAGAACCGTTTCAAATGAAAGTTTTCGATGTCTAGTGAAATCTTTCCCGCTCGATATACAATAATCGTTGAAGCGATCAGATACTGATTTGATTTCTGAAAATAAAAGATTTCTAAGAGCGTTTGGTTTCATATGCGACCTCCTTGCAATCAAGTTTTTCTTAATTACAAGGGCCGCTTTCGCTACCTCATTATCATTCAATAGCGAAAGCGGCCGCACATTTTGAGATTCGTGTCAACTAATTTTTATAAAAAAAGACCCCAGTATCATTTCTGACACTGAGATCTTAAATTTCGTCATCTTAACTTAATGACATTGCCCATATGGGATATCCTTTTATTGTCGTTATGAGAACAGGAACTGTCCTGTATAAACCGTTCTGCTATACAAACGTCTCGATATAGATCTCAGGGTTCTTCGACAGGTCTATAAAAGTCTCACCGCATTTTATCATCGGACGCGAATAGGAAGTGGGATTAAGGAATACGACCTCGCCTTCCATTCCGTTACTGAGTCTGACCGTATTGTTCATATATGTAGTAACAACGTGCTCTAAGAATGTTAACAGATAGTGACTGTCGTATTTCTGCAATCCTTCCGATTCAAATATGCTGATAACCCTGTATGGACATAACGGACCACGATAGATACGTGCCGCAGTCAT
>JAZUJY010000069.1:0-2184 GCA_045643005.1 Oscillospiraceae bacterium
TGCATTCTGCTTCTCAGTTTTTTCTTCAGCAGATACATTGTTGTTGTCTTTCCGTACTGTCTGGAACGGTTGATCGTGAAGTATTTTCCTTTTTTGATCAGTTCTGTTATTAATTCATTCTTTGCCGATGTATCCACCATATAGTGCATTTCCGGTATGCATGTTCCTGTTGTGTTGAATTCTTTCATCGTCTTCCTCCATTCCATTTTTAATGTTACAATATTTAGTATAACATAAATATAAACTGTTATCAATAATGAAAAAACCGCCTGAAACTTTATGACTCTTCAGACGGCAAATATTTACACTGTAACTTCAAATATTTCTTTCTCTTCTATTCCCGGAACCTCACCATTTTTTATGTCTTCAATATACCCTGCACTGTATTCCTTATTTTTAAGAAATGAAAAGCTCACAAGATACCCTTTTTTCTGTTCTCTGCTGTCAAGGTAACCGTTCAGCTGCTTTATTCCGTCTTTTCTGTACTGCTCTCCGTGCCAGATTTTCAGCTCGATTATGAACTCCTCATCAAGATAGGTCACCACTATATCCATTCGCGTATCAGATTTTGTCTCCGGTTCAACATAATAAAACCCTGTTCCGTTTATTATCGGTTTCAAAAAGCACAGAAACAGCAGTCTTCCCTGATTTTCATAGAATGTTTCGTCCTTTTCCCTATATTCAGCTTTCATAAGAGCCTGGAATCTTTCAAGCACGTGTTCCATATCAAGGTGACCGTCTTCCTTTATGAACTGACTTTTTTCCGGTTTCCTTATTATCTTTGCTCTTGCATATTTCATCAGAATATGTTCTGTAAGGATGTTTTCAAATATTATGCATGATATCATCAGCCTGTTGTTTCCATCATCTGACTGTTTAAATATTCCGAATATTCTTCCTGTGCTGACTGCCTCATCCGTACTCACATACGAGTATACTCCTCCTCTGAGCAGCATATCATCTATCAGTTCATTAAGTGCTTTATTGTTTTCATAATTTTTAATAAGGTCATCCTTCAGTGTGCTGTCTGCATTGTAATATTCTTTAACCGCCTTTCTGATGCCTTCACTGCTCCATGCCCTGCCGCCGTTTTCTTCGATCCACTTGCACAGCCAGCTCACAAGATACGGATAGCCATTGGTATAATGATACAGTTCCTCGCTTATTTTCTTAATATCCATTCCTGTATGAACATCATTCTCATAGTCATCAAGCATCGTCGCTATCTCTTCAGGATGGAAGCTCATATCGACTGTAAAATCAACTGCTATATTCCACGGACTGTTGTATTTTCTCTCCTCATCAGGTCTGAGTTTTAGTTTAAGGTTCTTTACATCGTATACTCCGGCAAGGATCACACTTTTGAATGTATAGTCCTCTCCTTCATTTCTCAAAAGATATTTTTCCCTTAGCATCCCAAGAAAATTAAGAAACACCTGATTGTCTGAACATTTGTCCATCTCATCGACCATGAGAACTATTTCATATTTTTCACATAGTTCTGTTATTTTACTGCTTAAAAACTTAAACGGTTTTTCTTCATTAAATTCAGAAAGATCATTCCATTTTTCCGCATCTTTTTCTTCTATTCCTGTAAACCTGAAACAGTCTGAGCACAGTTCTATAAACGTTCTGACAAATGCTGAATTTGTATTGAACGGTTCTTCTCCTATTCCTTCAAAGCTTATTGATATGACCTGCATTCTGCTTCTCAGTTTTTTCTTCAGCAGATACATTGTTGTTGTCTTTCCGTACTGTCTGGAACGGTTGATCGTGAAGTATTTTCCTTTTTTGATCAGTTCTGTTATTAATTCATTCTTCGCTGATGTATCCACCATATAGTGCATTTCCGGTATACATGTTCCGGTTGTGTTGAATTCTTTCATTGTCTTCCTCCGTTCCGTTTTTAATGTTACTTTATTTAGTATAACATAAATAGAAAATGTTATCAATAATGAAAAAACCGCCTGAAACTTTATGACTCTTCAGACGGCAAATATTTACACTGTAACTTCAAATATTTCTTTCTCTTCTATTCCCGGAACCTCATCATTTTTTATGTCTTCAATATACCCTGCACTGTATTCCTTATTTTTAAGAAATGAAAAGCTCACAAGATATCCTTTTTTCTGTTCTCTGCTGTCAAGGTAACCGTTTAGCTGCTTTATTCCGTCTTTTCTGTAC
>JAZUJY010000070.1:0-4220 GCA_045643005.1 Oscillospiraceae bacterium
ACTAATGTAATCATGTGTGTTATAATTAAACAAACTAAATTAATTATTTAGTTGGTATGGTTTAATTATAATCCGTATATACGGATTTGTCAACGGATTTTATCCGTATTTATCCGTGATATGCGGATATTTGTGAATAAAGTATCATTTGGTACAGAAACAGAGGTGTTGCTTTGTGACTATACAACAACGTATTTTTTATATAATGAAAGAAAAGGGAATTTCTCAAGCAGAACTATCAAGAAGAACTGGGATTTCTACATCTACGATTTGTGATTGGAAAAAGAAAAACAACACACCTTCATCCGACAAATTATCCGTAATTGCGGATGCGTTAGAAACTACAGTATATGACCTCACACATTATATTGATTATTATGCCGATTGCTCCGAAGATAGCGACGTAACAGGTTTTGTTGAGGTTCCGTGCATCTCGACAAGTAAATCCAGAAAAGCGAGAACATATACGCCACGTCCAAGTTATAAACCTATGAACAACAATGCAGAACCGGAAGATTTTTTCAACAACCCTGCCGTTTCCGAGGCCTACAAGAACCTTACAGAACGTGAGAAGCTGTCGGTTCAGATGTACATACTGGACACTGCTGCGGCTTCGGAGAAGTCGAATGCGAAGGTTGAGGTTGTGGAGAAATAGAAATCCGCAGAGATTTGTGGTATAATAGGATCAGGGAATGTTTAACTATTTACAAAAAGGAGGAAAGAGCATGAGTACATACAGCCCGCAGATTGTAGCAAATACACTTCTGGAGTTATCGTTTAGGACCAATACTTCGCTAACGCCAATGAAGCTTCAGAAAATGATGTATTTTGTATACAAGCGATATTTAAAACAAACAGGAGAACCGCTCTTTTCAGAAAGATTTGAAAAGTGGGTGTTTGGCCCTGTTCTTCCGTCGATTTATTATGAGTTTAGTATTTTTAAAGATAAACCTATATCCAGATTTGCAACTGATTCCGAAGGGAATATTACAGTAATAAACTGCGATATCAGCAACTATTCAAGCAATGCTGTTCAGGCTATAGCGTATGTTTGGACGTTGTACCATAATTACACACCAATTGAGCTCTCAACGCTCACTCATATGAAAGGCACAGCCTGGGAAAAATCAGAAAAATTTCTAAAAGACGAGGATATTATAAATGAACCAGAGTACAGACTCAAAAAGTACGAGCAAAACGCAGACAAGCAATCAGGTACCAGAGCAACCATCAATTCAGACAACACAGCCGGAAGCCCAGCAAAAGCTACAATCCCAAGATAGCCCTTGCGATGTCATAAGTTACATACTGGACGAGTCAGATATCGCAAATAACAATGACTTTAGCGTTCAAAACAATGGTTATGACGAACAGCCCGCAGGCGTTTCAATAGAAGATTACAAAGAAAAACGATTTGTTGACGCCGACATGGCTGACCGCATGGATAAACATCGCTATAAAAGAAGAGGCTTTCAGTTAATTCTTTTATGTATTTTGTTGTATACGCTTATAGTTGTAGGCGATTCGTTTTTGAAAGCTTATGGATTGGAGATAAGCACATACGTCGACGGATTTATCGAACTTATTAAGTTCTTGATTTCTACTCTTGTAGGTTTTGTTTTTGCTGATTCATTCAAAGGTTCCAATGGAAAAGAAGATACCACTATAAAGAAAACAAAAAAAAGATAGCAAAAGCAATAAATAACGAAACAAGCCTCTCCGAAGTTAATCAGAGAGGCTTTTATAAAATAAAAAACGCACCGGCCCTACTAAACCGATGCGTTCGTGCTCCCGCTTGAGACGAGAAACCCAATTGAATTGATGACGTGATTATTATATCATTTCATAACCCATATGTCAAATGTTAAGAAAAATGCACACTGACGGCTAATCAGTGTGCAGAACGGAGATATTTTGCTAAAACGAATATTTATTATCACAATTATCCGAAACAATTATAGCATATCTCCGGATAAAAATCAATATGAAAGGATGATATGTTATGGCAAAAGCGAAGAAGCTTCCGTCCGGATCATGGAGAGTCAGAGTATATGCCGGAACGGACAGCTCAGGAAAGAAGATTGTAAAATCCTTCACATCTGACAGCAAGAAGGAAGCCGAGCTCATGGCCGCTCAGTTCTCAGCTCAGCACAAGGAACCGGCTGCTGAAATGACAGTCGGCAAAGCAATCGACAAGTATATTGAGTCTAAATCAAACGTTCTGTCGCCAACAACTATCCGGAGCTACAGGACGATGAGAAAGAATTATTTCCAGAACATCATGAACGTAAAACTCAGAGACATCACCAGACAAGCTATACAGCTTGAGGTGAATGATTTGGCGACACAGTTAGCACCTAAGTCCGTAATCAATGCAAACGGTCTCTTAAAAGCAGCACTGAGCATATATGCTCCTGATCTCAATCTGAATAATATAACTCTTCCGAAACGGCAGAAGAAAATCAGAACCATGCCGGAAGCCGCTGACGTTCTGAAGGCCATAAAAGGTACATCTGTTGAACTTCCCTGTATGCTTGCTATATGGTTCGGTATGAGAATGTCAGAAATCAGAGGAATAAAGAAATCTGACTGTGAGAACGGCAGGATGATAGTTCACAGAACGATGGTATATGCCGACAAACAAAATATAGTCAGAGAACAGACTAAAACATATGACAGCACAAGGTCATATAATATACCACCTTATATTCAGAAATTGATAGACGCAGTTGACACGGAATACCTTACCGAGCTGACGCGTGACCAGATTTATACGAGATTTAAGAAGATACTTACAGTAAATGATATCAAGCCGCTTATATCGTTTCATGATCTGAGACATCTGAATGCATCTGTAATGGTTCTTCTGGGAGTCCCGGACAAGTACGCTATGGAACGAGGCGGATGGAGTACGAACAGTACACTGCGCAATGTCTATCAGCATACATTCTCGGACGAGAGAGAAGCTGTTGACAGGAAAATTGATGAGTACTTTGAAGGAATTATCGGAGAATAATTCAATCAAAGTTGACACGAAATTTGACACAAATCATTTAAGTATACGCATTTTCGACATCTACAAAGCAGAATGGTGGGTTCGAATCCCACCGTCTCCGCCAATACTTAAACCGCATATTTACGTTAAATAACGCAGATATGCGGTTTTTCTTTATTTTGATAATGAGTATTTTTAAATATTTACTTAAAAAATATGATGTAAAAACAGCATTTTCAAAATAAAGTTGACACGAAAGTTGACACGAATCCCGGATTTGACACGAGCTGAAGTAAAGGTAAACACTTGCTTTGCGCATTGCGTGTGAACCCATGTGAAATCCAATTGTTTTGATTTTATCACAACGACAGATTTTTGTCAACAAAAAGGCCGGACACGAATGTCCGGTCTTTTCTTTTTATACTGGATTAAATATCAGATTTTTTCAATCTTGATTGCAGCGTTACTGATTGTAACCTCACTGTCGCTTGTTACTACAGCTGTTATCACTTCTTCACTGCAACATGTATTCTTGACGATATCAGGAATAGTCACTGAATACAGCGTGTCAGCCACAGCAGTCAGAGCGGCATAAGCTCCCGGAACAGGTGAGCCGTTCTGGAAGAGCTGAATTCTCACTTCTCCCGCAGTTGCTGAAAGAATGAAGTTCGTATCCATGTCATAATATCCGGCGCTCTTAATTGACACGTTCCCGCCGGACATGTCAATCTGATTTCCGAAGCGTCTCACAATCTGGCCGAAGTCTATCACCGTCGGTACTCCTTCAGGAATAACCTGTGTGCTTCGGTTAGCTGCGTATAAACCTGAACTACAACTCATTGTTGTTTCCCCCTTAGATGTTATGGCAGTTGCATCCGCATCCTGCCGGTGCAGGATACATATAAGTACCCCACGCCGCATTATTTACTCTCGGAATGCCACAGAGCGACTGTGCAAGCTGTAACTGGTTAATCTGAGCGGCCTGTTCAGCTAATCTCTGCTCAAGCTGTGATTTTTCCAGAGCGGCGAACTTATTGTCGATATTGGCATTAATACCTGCGGCGAAGTTAGCCATATCATAGCGTACCTGAGCTGTCGCCTGTTTGTTTTCACAGCAGCATTCTGCTAACTGCATCTGAATACTGCGTCCTTCATTGGCTACAGCCGCACCTGTCATGTATGCAGAGTCCTTAACGGCATTGGTTGTTGTGTATGTGCCGTCCTT
>JAZUJY010000071.1:0-16841 GCA_045643005.1 Oscillospiraceae bacterium
CTTTTATCGAATATTTACCGGAATATTATTCACGCTGTTATACCTGTAAGACCAGGAAGATCTTATTTAAGAAAAAAATCTCATCCTTCAATAAAGTTTGCTCAAAATCAACGTTAAATCGCTTAAGTTGATGACATTGCTATAGGCGGCGGGGTCTATTCTCTCGTTCAGTAGGAGTTCAATCTCCTACTGAACGAAAGCAATTCTTCGAATTGCCTCTGCTTGTTAAAAGCAGAGCTTTGAAAAAAATCCCTCAGAAAAAAATTTTTTCTGAGGGATAATTATTTTATTAACTGAAAGTAACAACACAGTTTTTGCCTGAATTTTTCGCACTGTAAAGAGCTTTGTCTGCACGTTTGAATCCGTCAGCAGGAAACTCATCTTTTCTTGTCTGTGTTATGCCAAAACTGCATGTGATTTTTTCAACACCTTCAAATTGTGTTTCGGAAATAATAAGTCTGAGCTTTTCAAAAACATTGATTACTTCCGCAAGCTGAAGGGAATTGCACACTGCCAGAAACTCTTCGCCGCCCCATCTGCCGAATGCAACGTTTTTAGGCTTCAGTTCATTTAAACAGATAGAAGCAAGCTTTTTCAGTACCTTGTCACCAATATCGTGTCCGAAGGTGTCGTTAATGGATTTGAAATTATCTATATCCATCATGATAACTGTTGTCGGGAAGCTGCCGTTTTTCTGTCCTGCGAGTTTGTTAAGTTCAGCTTCGATTCTTCCATGATTGTATACGCCGGTCAGTGAATCTACGGTTGCACGTTCTTCATATTTGTGAATCGTTTCTATAAGCTCATTATGGCTGTCAGTAATATCCTGTACCATAAATACGCAGCGGCAGTCATTGTCATCATCAGTATTAACTCTGCTGAATGTAAGCTTTGACCATTTGAATTCGCCTTCAAGATTTTTCATTGGAATATCAATTGATTCTGCTTTTCCCGGTTTAAGATGTGTTTTCAGATATTCAGGATCTGATTTTTCCAGGAACAGCGGCTGGTCTTCAGGAGTGAACATATTGACGATCATATTTCTCCAGTCCGTATATGCCGGACCTGCCATATCTACCGTGTTTTCAGATATTTCTGTGACGCTTATGCTGGAAGTGGCGTTTTTGGAAACATCAATATACATTGAAAACAAAAATGCGGCTTTCTGAATATTCTGTTCTTTTTCTCTTTCATCGATTTCTTTAACAGAATCGTTGTCTGTAAGTTCGTCCATGAAAAACATACATCTCTGTGTGCCCTTGATAGGGTAGCAGTTTATCTGGACAATATGAGCCTCGTCATTTTTGAATATTTTAACTTTCTTGGCGTATTTTCCGTCGAAATCGCCGTATCCGGAAAGAAATACTTCATAGGATTCGCTTATATCTGTTGAAGACTTTCCGTTATTTATATGAAACCATATCGTTTTTACAAAATCTTCAAATGCTCCGTCATTACCGAATACATCTTTAAAAATTCCACGGCTGATAACAGCGTGATATCTGTTTGCTTCTTTATCTGTGATATAAATAGCGTCTATTTCAGAAGAAGTGATGGCATTTATATCAGAAAAAGAATAATCCTCAAGTTTTTTTTGTTCCATTATTTTCATCCTCTCTATATCATAAAAAATAATCAATTATATTATAACACTTATTCTATAAAACATCAATATATATTTAGTTAAAAAATGATTATACATGTAAATTTGAATGACTGAAATTTAGTGATTATTCTATATTTTCCGTTCGGATAATTGTTATCAGTAAAGATTTTAGCTGAGTGTTTTACCATATTTTTATGTTCTGTTTGAAAATCGTTTTTCCGTCTTTTTCTGCTTTGATATAAAGGCTGCCCGGTATGACGCTTTTTCCTTTGTAGTTTGGTTTGCATTCGTATGTATCAGCCTTGTTTTGCTTATGAAAATCTGAAATAATATCATCACAGCATATTTTCATGTTGTTTGCTTCACTCGGAATATATATGATGTTGCTTTCATCGGGAGTTCCGCCAAATTCGGGTAAAAGAAGAAATGTTTTTTCAAGATGGCCGTGTTTATATTCACTTTTTGCTTTTTCTTTTGTGTCGATATCGCCAAGCTTCATCGGTGCAGTTTTTTTGCTTTTCTGCAGCATGCTTTTGACCATTTTCATTTCATTTGGATACATACTGTTCATTTTATCAAATATGCTCATGATGAGTTTTCCTCCGGAAAAGTAAATTGTGGTATATAGATTTATTATATCAGAAAATATTGTCAGATTCAATTGAATAATGATTAATAATATAACAACACAGAGGATATCCCCCGCCTTTGCAGGCGGCGGGTTCTATCTGACCAAACAGTCGGAGTACAATCTCCGACTGAGCGGGAACCGATTCTGCGAATCGCCTCTGCTTGTTAAAAGCAGAGCTTTGAAAAAAACAGGGCAATTAAAAAAATTACTCTGTTTAAAAAATATTTTTTTCATAGTTTTTTTTAAAACAAGGAAAAGTGGATACCCTTTGTATAGTTATAAGAGATTTTCGTTATAGTGTGCTCTTTCTCCGCCTATAAATTTAGGGCGTGTTCTTGCACAAACAAGATGAGCATCTCCAATGCTGTTTACAGATAATCTGACAGGAACGGCAACATCTTTCAAATGCATTCCGATAAGTGTATCGCCTATATCCATTCCTGCATCGGCTTTTATGTGCTCAACTGCAGCAGGTTCGTTAAAGTGTTCATATGCTTTGGTTGCAAACGAGCCGCCGGCCTTGGGCTGGGGAACTACGTTTACAAAATCAATGCCTTTTGCTTTTGCAACACATTTTTCAACGATTATTGCACGGTTCAGGTGTTCGCAGCACTGTGCAGCAAGATAGATCCCGGCTTCGTTTGCAGCAGTATATATTCCCATAAATACGTCTTCAGCAAGCTCAGGTTTGGATGCAGATCCTATTTTTTCACCGGATACTTCACTTGTAGAACAGCCTACAACGAGCAGATCTCCTTTTTCAAGCTTAGCAACTGAGATCAGTTCTTTTGCGGCATTATAGCTTTCTTTAAATATTTCAGATTCCATAATATTATATGTCCTTCCGTAATTGATATATTTATTATATCAAATATTTCCCTACAACTTCAATATATATTAAACCATAAAAATTCGTCACTTTTATGAATAAAAGAATAATAATGCAGCTGAGAAGTAAGATCACAGCTGCATTATTATTATTACTTATTATTCAAACTTATTCACATCCAGATCAGGCGGCGCATCAATCTCGTCTGAAACATATTTTCCGTTTTTCCTGCGCTGTTTTACACATTCGGTCAAAAGATATTCGATCTGGCCGTTTACTGAACGAAAATCTGCCTCTGCCCACGCTGCGAGATCATTGTAGAGCTTTTCTGAAAGTCTGAGCGGTATCTGTTTCTTGTCTGCCATCAGTATAAACTTCCTGAATTTACAATAGGCTGAGCATCATGGTTTCCGCAGAGGACGACGAGAAGATTTGAAACCATTGCTGCTTTACGTTCTTCATCAAGTTCAACGACATTGTTTTCAGAGAGCCTTTCCAGTGCCATTTCGACCATGCCTACAGCACCGTCAACTATCATCTTTCTTGCATCGATTATTGCAGATGCCTGTTGTCTCTGAAGCATTACTGCTGCTATTTCCGGAGCATAGGCGAGATATGTGATACGTGCTTCAAGAATTTCTATGCCGGCATTTTCAACCTTGCTCTGAATTTCTTTTCTTATTCTTTCAGCTACGATTTCGCTTGAGCCTCTGAGGCTTCCTTCGTCAGCGATACCGTCACCGGTTGTATCAACATTTGGAGCTACGTCATAAGGATAGATACGAACAATATTTCTGAGTGCTGTGTCGCACTGGAGCGAGAGATATTCTTTGTAGTTGTCAACGTCAAAAACAGCTTTTGCAGTATCAACTACTCTCCACATTACAGCTA
This sequence comes from Oscillospiraceae bacterium, assembly GCA_045643005.1. Taxonomy (GTDB): domain Bacteria; phylum Bacillota; class Clostridia; order Oscillospirales; family Ruminococcaceae; genus HUN007. The sequence goes on from JAZUJY010000071.1 coordinate 3,958, forward strand.
TGCCTATTTCAACAGGGTTACCGAGACAGTCGTTGATTTTTTGTCTGTTGTTGTTGAGTGTCATGATTTTAAGTGAGATTTTTTTGTCGGGAACTGCAGATGCAGCTGCGGCAATCGGATCATACTGGACACCATCAGCGCCAACGTCACCACTTTGTCTGAGTTTGGTCTTTGCAGCAGGATTTACTGCTGTGCAGAACGGATTTACAAAGTAAAATCCATCGCCTTTTAATGTACCTTTGTATTTTCCGAAAAGAGTAAGTACAAGTGCTTCCTGCGGTTTTAATACTTTCAGTCCAAGCAGAAGAATCCATCCAATTAAACCCCATAGTGCTGACAGGATAATAAGAAGTGTCTTTCCTTCGTTTACTCCATAGGCAAATATCGGGATACAAATAATATACAGTGCGATGGTCAGGAGTAATACAGGCATGCCGTTCTTTTTTGTTGATATGATTTTTTCTTTCATAAATATACATCCTTTCTTTCAGATATTATTTTTTATCTATCTGATATCATTATGATATCATTTTATTTTTGGTTTGTCAATAGTTTTTTTAATATAAATGAAAAATTATTTCATGTCCCTGTGATTTTCCTGAACTGTTCGGGAAAAATATCATCATTATGCTGTTTAAATAAAAAAGCCGCAGAAGATCTGCGGCCTGATAGTTTTAGTATTTAACATAGTCAGATGCATTAAGATCGGAGAAGTAAAGGAAGCTTGCGTTTCCACTCAGATTTTCATATACAGTGGCTATTTTGATTGATGCATTGTATGTGTTTTCGTAATCGGCATCCTTTGATACGCACAGGAATCTGTAATTTGTACCGGCAACTACCTGTGATCCGAGGTAAGCCTGAGGCATGAGAATTATATCTTCCGGTAAGCTGCTGCTTGCTTTTTTAAAAGCATCGGCTGCTTTTTCAGAAAATGCCTGAAGGTTTTCGTCCCCCTTGAATTCTTCAGCACTTACAGTCCATGCATTTGTATAGAGAGCTCTTTTTTGCGGTGCTGCATCATCTGTCTGAGGAAGAGCATTCAGATCAATGTCAGTAACTGAAAAAATCTCAGCTTCGTCGAGCCAGCGACGTTCATATATAGTGTATACTTTCAAATTACCGTCATTTGTTTTGCATAGGAATGAATGATTTAGTCCTCCGACCACTTGTGTTCCAAGAAGCGCAATTGGTTCAGGTTCGGGTTCGTCACTGTCCTTAAATGCATTTTTCCAGGCAGTCATTGAATCCTCAGGAATAATTCCGCCAATGATTTCATTATTAAATCCGCCTACGATCGGATTAACAGGTTCTGTGTTTTCTTCATACACTGCAGTATCTGAAACGTCAGCATTTTCTGTGTCCGAAATATCAGTAACTGTATCTTCCCGGGAAACATCCGTCTGAATAATTTCAGAAGCGAAGGGTGCTTCTGTATCAACAGTTTCCGGTATTTCAGATGTGCCTGTCATTTCTTCGGTTTCACAAACAGCTGTTTGCTCTGTACTTTCTGAAATTTCATAACTGTCATCCCATTCGTCTTCATAACAGCCGGTCGCCATTGAACACATTGCAGCGGTAATAATAATTAAAGATACCTTTTTTAACGATTTCATATAATCCCTCCACATAAAATTATATTTTTTTAGTCATCTGTAAATTCAACACGGTTTCTGCCGCCTTTTTTGGCTTTGTACATCGCAGAATCCGCTTTTGAAATGCAGTTCTGGAATGTATCGGATTTGTCGTACATTTTGCCTCCGACAGAAATTGTGATTCTGCATTGTCCGGTTGTATCTGCTTCAATTTCCTTGCAGATCCTTTCTGCTTTTTCATTTGCTTCTTCAAAAGTGTATTCGCAAAGAATTATAATAAATTCTTCGCCGCCCCACCTGATAACGTAATCAGTCGTTTTTGTCATTTCTTTCAGTTTCTGCGCCAGATGCTTCAGAACAGAATCGCCGGCTTCGTGTCCGTATGTATCGTTGATTTTTTTGAAGAAATCAACATCGATCATCAGGACGGCAATACTGCTGCTGAATAATTTAAGTTTTCCGGTTTCTTCATTGCATATCTGCGGCATAATATTCCGGTTATACACTTTGGTCAGGTTATCGTGCTGAATCATATCGTCGAGCTGATTTTTGGTCTGATAGTGGTCAAAATACACGTTTTCCATATAGTAGTTTACGATGCATACTGCAACGATGCAGGGTACATTCATTACTATCATCAGAGAGAATGATTCATAGTGGTTGACAAGATTTGAAAGTACGATATCAACTAAATACAACGGATGCCAGACGACTGAATACTTAAACGGAGCACTCAGTCCGAGCGCTAAAAACATCAGATGCATCAGCATAAAGCCTTCATTTGCATGTATTCGTTCTGATCTGTAGCTCAGTGCCCAGCATGTACAGAACATAATAAAATGCAAAGATATATATGACATTGTGATGACTGCTCTGTAATCGTTGGTTTTTGAATTGATAAAAATAAAGATCAGCATCATTGCCAGCGGAAGACATCTCGGCATCACACACTGCGGCGGAAAATAGCCGAATGCTATTACGTCTGTCAGCAGGTAAACGACAGAACTGATGCAGGATACAATAGTGCATATTACACACATTTCCTTAAAATATTCAATTTTTGACTGATAAAAACTATGTCCTTTTTTTGTGTTCACATTTCAATCCCCCTTAACTGCCCGTATTTCCCGGCAGATTATTTATCACCTGTTATGAACAGAAGTATTTTTTTTGTTCATAATTTATTATAATATCGGCAGTTAAAAGGCTTGTTTCAATGCACATTTTGTATATTTTTTTTGCAAAATATTTTCATAATAAATCACAGAATATATCAGAAAAATGCAAATATCCTCTTTGGAGTTATAACAACACAGAGGATATTCCCCGCCTGAAGCAGGCGGCGGGTTCTATCTGACCAAACAGTCGGAGTACAATCTCCGACTGAGCGGGAACCGATTCTGCGAATCGCCTCTGCTTGTTAAAAGCAGAGCTTTGAACAACACAGCTTTGAAGGAACTGCAAACCGGTTCGGGCGTTTGTTGTACAATGAAGCCGGATGATTAGTATTGATATATTTTTTCTGTACAGTATAAATTTTTACATATTGCGTACTTTTACTGCAATATATTCAGCAGCGTTTATATCTGCATAGGATGTAAAGTAAGCTTTTCCGAAAAGCGGCTGATATACAGTCACCAGCTTGATTGATGCATTATTGCTGGTATCTTTTGCAACACAGATAAATCTGTAGTTCGTGCCGGATACTATCTGCGAACCGAAGTAAGCCTGCGGCAAAAATTCTACGTTGTCTGAAACAGAATCAGAAGCTGTTACAAATGCATGAACTGCACTGTATGGAAACAGACTTTCATCACAGAAATAGTCATCAGCGTTTACTTCCCATGCTCCCATTATATTCGGATCGTGTTTTGTCGGGCACGGCTCATCGGTTGTAGGGAGATTATTTATATCAAAGTCAGCTCTGGATACTTCTATGCTGCCGCGCACAGATATTGTATAAACATACAGCTTCTTATCAGCTGCTCTGCAGAGAATTGAATATGATGCTGTACCGGCATTGGTTCCGAGCAATACGAGAGGTTCAGGTTTTATTTCATCTACTCTTTTAAATGTCATGTCAAATATGATCTGTGCATTTTCAGGGAGAGGTCCACCGATTACTACATCGTCATAACCGCCCTTCAAAGAATCAGATGTGCCGGCAGCGCACATAAGCTGTATGTTCTGATCGTATTCAGCCGGATCAATGTCTGCAAACGAACTGAATACAGCACTGCCTGTCAGTGACTGATATACTGTGATAAGTTTGATGGATGCATTTTTTTCAGCATCTTCTGCTACACAGATAAATCTGTAATTTGTTCCTGAAACTACCTGTGATCCAAGGTAAGCCTGCGGAGTATATTCTATTGTATCTGAGAATGATGCTTTTGCTTTTACAAAAGCATGTACTGCTCTAAAAGGAAACCGATTTTCACTGCAGCTGTAATCGTCCGCACATACATCCCATCCGCCGATCATCGCATCTTTTTTTACCGGATAAGGATCAGTTGTCTTCGGAAGCGCATTAATATCTATAGGTGCTCTGTCAACCTTAGCTTCGTCTTCACCTGATGCTTTACGGTAAAACAATGTGTAAACATACAGATTTTTGTCTTCAGCTTTACATAAAAAAGAATACTGTGAAGTGCTTGCCTTACAGCCGAGATATGCCAGTGGCTCAGGTTTGATTTCGTTTGTCATTCCAAACACTGTGTCAAATATTTTCTGAATGTCTTCTGTCAATTTTCCGCCGATTGCAACATTATCCCATCCGCCTGCAATATACTTTTTTGTTCTATTTATACTCATATTAATTCCTCCTTGTAAAATGTCAGAAATAAGAATATTTGTATCTTTGATCCGACATGTACTTTTGTATATAATCTAAATATTTTGTGATTATAACTGCTGCTGATGATGCATCTTATTCAGCTAAAAAAAATTTATAGTAATTTTAAGCTGCAACCTTTAATTTCTATATTAACAATATACATTTTTCATATATGAAAGTCAATAAATCTGCACTATACGCCGAATATCTGCATTAAACAATCAAAGCAGACAGAATTTATGTATGGGACAGAATCATCAAAAAGTTTAGATGAGCATTATACGAACAAACCTGAAGCATTCAGCTGAGAGATTCTTCTCGTAGTTATAAATTACGAGAAATCTTAAGGAAAGCATAAATGTATAATTGGAAAAATTGTGAAATTGTCCCCTCCTTATCGTAGAAACGACAGGGAGGGGACAGCCTTTATTTAATTAAATTCAAATCTGGTCTATCTCATTTAAGTACGTCTTTATTTCTTCGCTTATTCTAACATACTCATAATCATGAACATAATGAGGACAATCTAACTGTACGATTTTTGCATTCTTCACTTGGCTTGCATAACTTTGAATATATCCCGGCCATTCCTTTTTTGCTTTATCGCCGGATACAAATAAAAGCATTGGAACCTGCGGAACTTCTCCATCTCCAACAGTTTTCGCACTGGTAGAATTCTTCGGTTCTGCCATATTTGTTATCTTTAACAGGAGACTGTCTTTGAAAAAATAATCTTTTTCCGGCAGGACAAAGCATATTTCCGTTTTCATCAGTTTTAAAGTTTACGGAACGGTATGGATTAAGATGATATTTCAAATCTTTTGTTTCTTTATTGAACATAGTAAATTTCATGTATAGTTTTTTTATATGGGACAATAAATATTAGCGAAATGGATAAAAGATGGCTTGAAATAATTAATATTAATAAATAAGAGACTGAGTTTGATTTACAAATTGAAATTATACACAATAATGATCAAAAAATAATAAAATAATAAAAATGCTGTTTAAAAAAGAAAAATAAAAACGACACCATCATAAAAAAATAAAAAACTGTTAAAAATGTAGAAATGTTTTAAACAATGCAAAGCAAGTTGACAATAAATATATATGTTGATATAATGAATACATAGTATTTTATTCATTTGTACAAAATGTCACTAAAATTTTCAAAATAATATATATCAATTCACGATACTGTGGAATGTGTTTATTATTGAAATACGACAATATTATGTATTTTTTAAAATGCTGATAAGGGATGTATATTTTTTATAGAAAAGGGGAAATCGATATGAAGAGTAATTCATTTTTTAAACGAACAGCAGCAGCAGTAACAGCATTGCTTATAGTGGCAGGAAGTGTACCGTTTGAGGGGTTTTATAATAATTTTAATTCAAACGTTATTACCGTATCAGCAGGTACTCTAAAAGGAGATGAGATCTTTGCTGATGATAATTACAGCAGCAACACAATGTTTGAGGTAAACTCACTTGAGGATCTTAAAGCTTTTGCAGATGCTGTAAACAGCGGAAAAAATTTCGAAGGTAAAACAGTTAAACTTACCAATAACATCACAGAAGCCTTTAAAACTCCAATTGGTAAATATGTATCAGATACAAAGAACTATCCGTTCAAGGGTACGTTTGACGGACAGGATTTCATTATAAAGCTTGAGATAGAACAAGATGATGACTGTGTTGGTTTGTTTGGGTATGCAGAAAATTCGACTATAAAGGATATAACTGTTACCGGTTCTGTAAAAGGAAAAAATCATGTCGGCAGTATTTGCGGTTATTTAAAAAATGGTGTTATATCGGGATGCTTCAGCAAATCAGCAACAGTAAGCGGAAGTAATAATATTGGCGGTATTGCAGGTAAAGTACAAGGTGGTACAGTTATTAGCTGCGGCAATTTGGCTGATGTCACATATACATCTGGTTATGGCGGAGGACTTATTGGTTATTTATTTGAAAATGGTAGTTTGGTCAATAGCTATAACAGAGTAAAAAACTGCGGCGGTGGTTGGGTAGGAAACTATGTATCAGGAGTCATATATAATTGTTTTAATATAGGTGGAGCATTATTTTTATCTGAAGGTAGCAAAGAGGCAATGGAGTGTTATTATGATAAGGATATGGATGAAAAATATTCAGGTTCAAATCATTTCATAAAAGGCTTGTCACATTCTGCTTGTTTGGGAAGTTCAAATCTTTATAATTCTCTTAATTCGTCGGCAAAAAGTCAATCCGCTAATAATAGTAACTGGCATGAATGGATAGTATGTAATAACGAATATCCAGAATTATGTAAAACAAGTCACAATGCTTTTAAAAATTATTCAGAAAAAACTGAATTTCATATAGATACATTTGGTGAGCTTAATGCTTTTGCATATTTTGTAAACTCAGGATATACCTTTGAAAACAAAACGGTATATCTTGATGCAGATATTCCTCAGGATTTCAACAGCGTTATCGGAAACAGCAGCAACATTTTTAAAGGAACTTTCGATGGTCAGGGGCATACTGTAAATCTTGCACTTGATAATCCTGAATACCAAAGTGGAGAGATAGGTCTGTTTGGCTGTGCACAGGATGCAGTAATCAAAAATATAACAGTGACAGGTATGGTTAAAGCAGGAGATGATATAAATTATGCTGCCGGCGTATGCGGATTTGCAGAAAATACAATTATAAACAATTGTACCAGCAATGCAGATATAACAGGAACTGCAGCAAGTGGTGGTATATGTGCTTCAGTAACTGATACAACAATAGTAAACTGCATAAATAATGGATCCTTACAGCAGACCAACAGTGCCGGAATATGTCTGGATGTTCTTGGTAATTCGAAAATATACAATTGTGTGACTACAGGACATAATCAGGAGTATGATATCTCAAAGGGTGGTTCCGGTGCAGAATTTTTTAACTGTTTCTGGCTGAAAAAAGCGCCGGAAACATTCGGTTCTGTTAAAAACTGTTATTATGATAAAGATATCAGTTTAAAGAACTTAAGTACTGAAATGACGGAGCTTGCACATTCAGATTGTATCAGTAACGATGAGAATAGTCTTTATGCAAAGCTTAATGCAAATGCCGATAGTTATTGTATGTCGGCGTTAAAAAACGACGAACCTGTTTTGAAAAAATGGAAAATCACTACCGGTAGTTATCCGACTCTTGATTTTGGTAAGATATTATATGATATATTTGATGATTATAACAATAAAAATACGTTTTCAATCAATACGATCGATGAACTCAATATATTTGCTGAACTTGTAAGATGTGGAAAGGATTTTGAAAACAAGACAGTTTTGCTTGAAACTGATATCACAGATGAATTGACTGATTCAATTGGAGATTACAATATGCCGTTTAAAGGAACATTCAATGGAAAAGGTCATAGTATTAAGCTGAATATAGACGATCCTGGAAAGTCTTTTGTTGGTTTGTTCAGTGCTTTGGAAGATGCAACGGTAAAAAATGTTGCAGTAACAGGTTCTGTAAAAGGTGAACAGATGGTCGGCGGTATTTGTGGATTTATAGTTAATAATTCTGTAATACTGAATTGTCAGAATAAAGCAGCTATAACAGGTGAACATACAATTGGTGGTATTTGTGCCGAGTCAGATTCTTCCGGTACAATTATAAACTGTATTAATAATGCTGAGATTGAATGTTCTAAAGACATAAGCGGAGGAATAACCGGATATTTTGAAAATGGTAAAATATATAACTGTAACAATGCAGGCAAAATTAACGGAACAGCAGAAAGCGGCGGATTAGTTGGAAAAGCAATAACCTCTGAAATTAAAAACTGCTTTAACAGAGGAATCTGTAACAATAACGCATTTGTTGGCTTTGATAACGGAAGTATATATGAAAACTGTTATTATGACAGTGGTGATACCGGAGTGCCTGAAAGCAATGGAATAACAGGACTTGAAAGTGCCAAATGCAAAGGAATCGGAGATGGCAGTCTTTATGCAATTCTTAATAGTAATGCAGAGTCATATGATCTCACCACTATTAAGGATAAAAATACAGATTATCTATGGAAATATTGGGAAATTGATAATAATGATTATCCGGTATTGGAAACCAAAAAAGTAGGAACTGATATTTTTGAAGATTATGATGATAAGAAGTTGTTTGAACTATATAATATTATAGATTTATACGGTTTTGCAGCAACAGTAAACAGCGGTAAAGATTTTGCAGGGAAAAAAGTAATTCTTAAAGCTGATATTATAAACGGATTTGATGATGTTATTGGTAAAGCCAACAAGTTCTGCGGCTCATTTGATGGTCAAAATCATATTGTAAAACTTGCTATTAATAATAATTCTTATTCTTATGCAGCTTTGTTTGGCTTTGCAGATGGCGCAACAATTAAGAATGTTATTACTACCGGAGAAGTTAATGGTACAGATATGATAGGCGGAATTTGTGCAAGAATAATGAATAATGGAACAATTGATAACTGTACTAATAAGGCTAATCTAATTGGAAATAATGATTCAAATTACGCATCCCTTGAGGTAGGAGGTATTTGTGCATATCTCAATAAAGATTGTCATATATCTAACTGTGTAAATTCCGCTGATATAACAAGTCAAACAAATGGAGATACCAATTATGTTGGAGGTATTGCCGGTGTAGCTTTCTCTGATATATATAACTGCATGAATACAGGTGATTTAATAAGTAAATCAGGAAATACAGCTTCAGCAGGCGGTATATGTGGACAGGCCGGAAGTAGTAATTTAATTATAAGTTTGTATAATTGTATTAACACAGGTTCTATTTCGACATATGGTAAAAAAGTACAAAATTATAGTACAGCATGTTCCGGAGGTATTGCCGGAAGATCTAATATGAATGCATATAATTGCATTAACACTTCTTCTGAGATATCTGCTGTTCTCGATGAAGGAGATGCTGTAGTAGGCAGCATTTTTGGAGAAAATTTTAATACTACAGTACTAAAACAATGCTATACCGTAAATCCTGACAGCATTTTTGATGCTGTAGAAGGTATAACAGAAGTGGATGCCGACCAGCTTGCCGGAAAAACTGATCATATGGTTGGTGATAAATATTTTGTTGATCTTCTAAATGAATATGTTAATACAAATAAAGACACATTGAGGAGCGAAAAAGGAATAGAGTTAAAAAAATGGCATCAGGGAAATGTTTATCCTGAATTAATTATTACAAATCCCGACGACATACAAAGAGTAGTTGCTCTGATATCTGCAATAGGAACTGTTGAGTGTACAGGTGAATGCAAGGAGAAAATTGATACAGCAAACGCAGCATATGGTGATCTGAATGATACAGAAAAAGGCTTTGTAACAAATTACGCAACCCTGGAACTAGCAAATAAAATCTATGATGTAATGTCAAAGATAGATGCAATAGGAACTGTTGAGTGTACAGGTGAATGCAAGGAAAAAATTGATACAGCAAACGCAGCGTACGGAGAGTTGGATAATACAGAAAAAGTACTTGTAACAAATTACGCAGCACTTGAACTTGCAAATAAAATCTATGATGTAATGTCAAAGATAGATGCAATAGGAACTGTTGAGTGTACAGACGAATGCAAGGGAAAAATAGATGCAGCAGGCGCAGCATATGGAAAGCTGAATGATACAGAAAAAGCACTTGTAACAAATTACGCAACCCTGGAACTAGCAAATAAAATCTATGATGTAATGTCAAAGATAGATGCAATAGGAACAGTAGAGTGTACAGATGAATGCAAGGAGAAAATTGATGCAGCAAGCACAGCATATGGTGATCTGAATGATACAGAAAAAGCCCTTGTAACGAATTATACGACTTTAACCGATGCAGAAACAAGATATTCAATATTAAAGGTAATAGCAGAAATAAATGCAATAGGAACAGTTGAGTATACTGATACATGTAAGGAAAGAATAGAACTTGCAAGAACAGATTATGAAGATCTGAAGAGTGATGAAGAAAAAGCTGCAGTAGTTAATAGACTAGTCCTTGAATATGCAGAAAATTTATATTCTGCACTTGAAGCAAAGAATGATGCAGAAGATGAGAGAGATGCAGCCAAAGCAGAGAGAAATCAGGCAGTGACAGCCAAGGAAGCAGCCGAAGCAGAGAGAGATCAGGCAGTGACAGCCAAGGAAGCAGCCGAGGGTGCCAAAGAAGCAGCTGAAGCAGAGAGAAATCGGGCAGTGGCAGCCAAAGAAGTAGCTGAAGCAGAGAGAAATCAGGCAGTGACAGCCAAGGAAGCAGCAGAAGATGAGAGAGATCAGGCTTTGACAGACAAGGCAACTGCAGAGGATGCCCAGGCAACAGCTGAAAAGGCAGCAGAAACTGCCAAAGAAGAAGCTGAAGCAGCAAAGACAGCGCAGGCAGCAGCTGAAAAGACAGCCGAAGAAGCGCAGCAGGCACAGAAGACAGCCGAAGCAGCAGCAGAAACTGCCAAAGCAGAAGCTGAAGTAGCAAAGACAGCGCAGGCAGCAGCAGAAAAAACGGCAGAAGATGCGCAGCAGGCACAGAAGACAGCCGAAGCAGCAGCAGAAACTGCCAAAGCAGAAGCTGCAGCAGCAAAGACAGCGCAGGCAGCAGCTGAAAAGACAGCAGAAGAAGCGCAGCAGGCACAGAAAACAGCTGAAGCAGCAGCAGAAACTGCCAAAGCAGAAGCTGAAGTAGCAAAGACAGCGCAGGCAGCAGCAGAAAAAACGGCAGAAGAAGCGCAGCAGGCACAGAAGACAGCCGAAGCAGCAGCAGAAACTGCTAAAGCAGCAGCTGAAGCAGCAAAGACAGCGCAGGCAGCAGCTGAAGAAAAAACAGCCTTAGCCGTTACTGCAAAGGAAACAGCAGAAAAGGCAAAGTTAAATGCGGAGAATGCTAAAACAGCAGCAGAAGAAGCTCAGGCAGAAGCAGAAGAAGCTCTGAAATTAAATAAAAAGGATGCAGCTGAAAAGATAGCAGCAGCCAATACTGCAGCAGAGGAAGCAAAAACAGCCCAGGAAGCAGCAGAAAAAGCACAGGAAATTGCTGAAACCGAAGAAGCAGCAGCAAAGGCAGCCCAGGAAGCTGCAGAAAAAGCGCAGGCACTGGCAGAAACTGAAGAAGAAAAAGCTAAAAATGCTCAGAAGACAGCAGAAGAAAAAGCAGAAACAGCAAAAGCAGAGGCGGCAGCAGCCAAGACAGCACAGGCAGTAGCCGAAAAAGCTGCAGAAACAGCTGCAGCAGCGCAGAAGACAGCTGAAGAAAGAGCAGAAACCGCAGAAACTGAAGCAGCAGCAGCCAAGACAGCACAGGCAATAGCTGAAAAAGAAGCAGCAGATGCACAGGCAGCCAAAGAAGCAGCTGAGCAGGAAAAAGAAAAGGCAATACAGAAGGCAGCAGAAGAAAAAGCAGAAGCAGACAAAGAAGCAGCCGGAAAAGTAATTGCAAAAATAGATGAGATAAGTGAAATAGAACAGACCAATGAGTGTGAGAATTCCATAGTTGCAGCAAGATCAGCGTATGATGCACTGACAGATGAACAGAAACAGCTTGTAACAAACTATGAAAAGCTTGTAAAAGCCGAAACAGAATACAGTATGCTTCCGCAGACAGGATATTCAGGAATCCACAAGGTATTTGCAGGATTTGCAGCACTTATGGGAATGGCAGGAATAGGTCTTGCAAAGAAGAGAAGAAAAGAAGACGAAGAATAATGCATGATCGTTCTGAAAAAAGGTTTGAGTACGTGAAGTTTATAAAAACAGAAGCGTAATGAGAAAATGCCCGCAGGACCGAAACGACCGGTATATATGAAACAGACAGAAATGAAAGAACCGGGATGTTTACCTTTCTGCCTTGACAACGAAAGGACAGGAAGTGTATAATTGTAACATGTAAACGTCTTGCGGGGAAAAACAGAAAACAAATAATAAAAGGTTCAAAGTGTTTAATGAGAGTACTGCTTTTCGGCAGTACTCTTGTTAATGAAGGTGAATTATGAAAAAAACACGTATAATCGGAATATTGATGATAATATTCAGTGCCGGAATACTGTCGGTTTACGGATACAAAAAAATAAGCAGGGAAATATATCTTCACAGACTGCTAAAGGAAAACATAAACTTTGAGATACCTGAGCTTGATATCAAAGTTCCGGTCCTTGAAGGTACAGACAGTAAGTCACTGCAGGTCTCAGCAGGGCACTTTGAGAACACAGGTTCTCTCGGTAAGGGAAACTACTGCATTTGCGGTCATAACAGCACGATATATGCTGAGATCTTTAACGACCTCGACAAGATAAAGACAGGAGATGAAATGATTCTTGTCGATAAGGATAAAGAACGTACAAGATATACTTATGTCGTTACAGAATATAAAATTGTAGACCCGAAGGACACATGGGTCCTTAATGATTTTGGCGACGACAGGATAACTGTTATCTCC
>JAZUJY010000072.1:0-3192 GCA_045643005.1 Oscillospiraceae bacterium
TCATATTACGGGATAGGTGTATATTTTTGTGCTGTAATATTATGGTAATTATCTTGAATTTGATTTTTGAAATTCGATTTTTTCAAAATTATGAATTATTTACTTAGCTATGGTGCTTGATGAATAATTCGGGATAAATATTTCAAAATAACGACAAAGAAGATAAATTTGGTTTTTGCATTAATTCTTTAACTGAAAGTATATTTGATATGGAGGAATCATTATGTCTAAACAGAAAAAAATAATAACAGCAGTTCTTGCTGCTTCTATGATCAGTACATTTATTACAGGTGCTGTTTCTGCTGATACAGAACCAAATACGGATGAAACACCAATTCTGTCATCGGCATCAAACAGTAATGACGCTGATGAGATTAAAAAAGGCTTTTTGTATGGGGATCTTAACGGCGACGATACTGCTGACCTTACAGATCTTACATATCTTTCGCTTTATCTTTTAAAGGATATTCAGTTTACTGATAATCAGCTTGAATCTGCTGATATAGATATGAGCGGTGAGGTTGATATCGCTGATCTTGCTTATTATAAACAGTATGTATGCAAGGACGAAAGTGTTATTTCAAAATTAAGAGTAAACATATATAAAAGTGTTCTCGTTGCGACTGTAAAGGAAGCAAATGGTAATAAGATCCTTGTTTCACCTGTGGAAGGTTCATGGGAGCTCAATTCCGCAGAGCTGATATATGCAAATTATGATTCGGAAAAATTATCATTGACTGAAGGCGATACTGTTGAGATCATTTATGATGGAAGCATAATGGAAACCTATCCGGCACAAATTCAAAGCTTCGGTGTTCGTAAGCTCGGAAAGCAGGATGATCCGGAAATTATTTATGATAAAATGGAACTTAAATGGGGAGGAGAGATGGATCTTGCTTCAAGCAAGCCTCTTCCGTCAAACAGAATTTCTTTGAAGTGCAGCTCTTTCTGCAGTAAGGATGAAACTCTTAAAGTAAATGTCGGAATAGGTGCATCTGACGCATCTTCAGAAAAAGACGCATCTTCAGTTCATTTTACTTATACGGTATCTGCAGTTGAAGGATACAATAAGATAAATGATGACCGTCTTATTATAAACGGAAATAAAAGTAAATTAGAAAAAGAGTACCAGGCAGATGAATGGGAACTCATAAACATGAACGGAAAAATCGATGACTACGACAGTTATTATAACGAGACTGCAGAAATTGATTTTAAAAAATATGAAAGCGATTCATCCGGATGTATTTCTTTTGCTTTCGGTGAATCAAATGATAAATATACTTCATCTTATGACGGAATGTCACAGGAATTGTTCTTCTATGCAGGATATAAGGGAACAGGTATTGGTCACAGTGCTGATGAGGCACATCTTGAATATCTGAAGGCAGTATTCCCGGAATATTTTAATCTGGATGGCGGTAAAGGCATAGAAGTTTATGTATGGCAGATGTCCGAAAATTCTATCTCATGCGGACTTATGATGGGTACTAACAGATATAAGGAAGAATATGAAATACTGGAACTTCGTGCTGTTTCAATAGAAGAAGCAAAACTTATATTAAAGGCGAGCGGTATTGATCCGAAGAGTGTTTTCGTTATTCCGATACAGCATCCTTTGTCATCATATCTTGTAAACATAGACAGTGAATATCAGAAAAAAGTTGAAGATCTTATACTCGGCGATATGATACATGAAAATGAAGTTAAATACAATGTTTCAGTTGAATCAGAAATTGATATTAAGCTTGCTTCAGAATATGCTGCAGGTGAAGAGATCACTTTTAAACTTCCGTTCGTGACAGATTCATATTATTATGTGACAGTAAACGGTAAAGAAATCTCTGCTGACTTGTCTGTTTCCGATACTGACTGTATATATTTTACTTTTATAATGCCTGAAAAAGATGTTTTAATAGAGATAAGTACAGTTGACGCTGAAATTCCTGAATATCCACAGAAGTGATCATCCTCTGCTTACGTAATGAATTATAAACCCAAAACAGAAATATTATAGAAAAAAACAAGGAACACAAATATTATTCTTAAGTTCCTTGTTTTGTTTTATTTTGTATCTTACATATCAAAATATGCATCTTAATAAAAAAATCTTGATTCTACAATAGTTTTAAAATATAACAACACAGAGGATATCCCCCGCCTCTGCAGGCGGCGAGTTCTATCTGACCAAACAGTCGGAGTACAATCTCCGACTGAGCGGGAACCGATTCTGCGAATCGCCTCTGCTTGTTAAAAGCAGAGCTTTGAATATGTTTGTTCGTAGATTGAATAATTGGGCAAATTATCGTTTAGAAGGCGATGTAAATGCCTTGCCTTAAGGTTTAAGATTAAAATAAAGGAGCCAGTAAAAGTCATGGAAAGAGAAGGTTTTGTTTCATTGTGGATAGGTAAAGTTGAATCCGATTTGTCACTTTTGGAGTATGTTAGGATTAATTATTCAGAAGATGGAGATTATTTACCATCACAATTTTTAAACGATTTTGACATTGATATTGACGATTTTGATGATGACTATATTGAAAGGATATGTCTCAATAAAGAGACTAATTCTATTGAGAAGTTAATTAATGGCTGTTCATATGAAGATATTGTGATACCTAAGTTTAAAGAATTGTTATCAGAAGACTCATTTGAAAAATTTAATGCTGGAATTTTATTATATAACTTTCAATATGATAATAAAATAAAAGAGATTAATAACTCAAAAAATAATTTTAGATTTATAGGATCTGTTGAATATATCCTGAATCCGTGAAGCATATTGAAAAAAATAAAAAATGAATAAAAACTGGATTCGTCAAAAATTACGCATAAAAAATTCAGCTGAGTTACGTTAGGGTTCTTACGCAAAGTGCGGACAATATAATTTTTTTACAGGTATTCGATGTTCTTAAAGATGTCGAATACCTGTTTTTGGCTAATTGAATTAGACACAATCATCACGGTTTTTACAGATATGTTGTAAGCGATACATTTGACCTCGACTTTCTCAAAGCTCGTAATTCTGGTATACTTATGACATAAAAATCAAAGCACAGAAAAGGAGCTAATCATATGGAAAACAAAATTCCAGAATCATGGACAGAGATGATTTTTAATCAGGAATCCAGTGGGAAAAGTGTTTTAGCATGGTGTAAGGAAAATGGAATACCATCTTCGACATTTTACTCA
>JAZUJY010000073.1:0-41371 GCA_045643005.1 Oscillospiraceae bacterium
CACTGATTAAGTCTGGCGTACAGAATGCGCAGGCAGAATTTTCGTCAGACTGCATAAAAACGACGCAGGCATACTGTCGTATGTCAAGGAGTTTTTGTGCAGGATGGCGGAAATTATGCAAGCAGACTGTACGTCAAGTCGACAGACGTGATTTAATCAGTGGTTCCTTAAAATTAGCTGCGAACGAAAACGCATAAAAAAATACATATCTCCTGCACAACAAACGGTGCAGGAGATTTTTCTTCGAATTGCCTCTGCTTGTTAAAAGCAGAGCTTTGAATTATTATAACGCTTAAACTATAGTGACATAAAAGGATGAATCCTGATAAATAAGAAAAAAATACCGCAGCAGCTGCATAAAAACATCTGCTGCGGTAAAAAATCAGAATGACAGTATTATTCGTTTAAAAGCATATTTTTGAGATATATAAGATCCAGAACGGATATCCTGCCGTCACCGTCGATATCCATCGAATCCTGAACGACAACATCTTCAGTTTCACATAACATTATTTTGATAAATTCTGTCAGATCCTGTGAATTGACACATCCGTCACCGTTTGCGTCACCTTTTAAATAGTCAACGGTATCTGTGACGTCTGTAGTATCAGTGGTGTCAGTATTTTCTGAGTCACCCGGAACTTCAGCTGTATCGTTGTTTTCCGAAATGTCAGCAATGCCGTTATTCATTACTGTTTTCAGAGCCTTGTCAATACTGTCGAAAAATTCGGTAGTATACATCATATTGTCGAGCAGCCCAACTGCAGCTGAGGAATCCATACAGACTTCCGAGATGCTTTCAAAGTTTGAAGCATAGAACTCAAAAACTGATGAAAACATTTCATCAATTGACGGGTCATAGTGAGTGTAATATGTATTGCTGATCTTGATATCAAAACTGAAGGTAATGAAAGTGTCAACAGCATCAAAGAATCCTGACTTATAGTTTTCCAGACCTTCTTTGGTTTGGACAGATCCCGGAACAGCGTTAAAGCCGAGTGATATTTTGTCAAGAAGTTTCTTAGCCTTAAGTACCTTTGCTATGACGATGTATTCCGAATTAGAATCATCGGTGTAGCAGTCAGACGGAAGTTTCAGATTTATACTGCATCCTTCAGGTGCATATTTTTTGCATATGCTGAATATTTCATCAATAAAGCTCTTGTCTTTATATATTTCGTTCAGGAAATAATATGAGGAATCTGCTGATTTTTCATTACCCAAACAGGAATAGTTATAGTCAAAGATATCAAAGTAAATATCGGCTGAACATGTATTGCAGCCTTCATATGAAGCGAGTGATTCAAAAGCACTCTTTATGACAGCGTCAAGTCTTTTTTCTATAACTTCACGGGATACAGTATTCTGATTATCATCTGTGAATAATTCTGCAGGAAGTTTTCCAAGATCAATAAATGTTCCTGCATCAAGGTCAAGGCCGTTTTCAACAGCATATTTTATCAGCTCATCATTTTCAGCATTCATTTTATAGCTTATCTGTGCATCGTTTCCTTCCTTGCCTTCTATGACCATATTCTGATCAATACTTATTCCGTCACGAAGTGAAAGGAAACTAAAGTTATCGGAGAAGGTTTTTTTATTTCCGGAAGCTGCGTATGGCTCAGCCACTACTCCAAGCTTAAACAGATCTGCAGCTGTATTTTTTAAAGGAGCATACTCATACGGCTTTTCAGTGTCACCTCTCTCAGGAGAGTACTCTGTTTCCAGCTCAAAGCTGTTAAGACTGATATCAAGTCTTCCGCTCCTGAAGCCTTCAGCATAAAAACCTGCATCATAAAGGGATGCTTTTTTCAGATAGGGATCGTATTTTTCCCATACTTTGATATGTTCTGACAGATTTGTTTTTGAACTTACATTTCCACCATTGCTGTTGCCCAGAAGATTTTCCCTTCTGATGCTCCAGTACTGTGCAGTGGTGGCGGTTCCCTGTATTCCGCTCATAGCCAGACGTTGTACACGGTATATATCATATAGAACGCCGTCTATCTCTACTGTTTCAAGAGGAGTTTGTCCTTCCTGAGGTCTGTAGGAACCCCATCCGTCTAAAATATAAAACTCATCATTAGTATTTTTAAAAAATCCATACAGACCGACCAATATGTTGTTGTTTGTGCCTGCACATGTAATATCAGCGTCATAATTTAAAGATATGCTGCCGTATCCTCTCCAGTTCCAGTCGGAATCAAAAACCTTTTTATATCTGTAAAAAACATCGTCATAATCTTCAAAGCCGCATGAATAAATACTTTTATCAGGATCAAAATACAACTGACCGTTTGACATCTGATTCCAGATCTCATAAGTGTATTCTCCGTCTTTTTCAGTCAGTACTTCTTCCGCCTTTACCGATGACATCTGGTAAAATGGAACGGAAGTCAAAACAGAAGCACTAAGTGCAAGTGCTGTGATTTTGGATATAAATTTTTTGTTCATAAATAAATCATCTCCTAAACAGGAATGTTAAGAAATTAGTTTATGCAAAGAAAAATCTTAGTTCTTCCTATATAAACTAACATATGAATAAAAAATAGTCAAGTTGTTTATTGTGCTTTATATGAAAATCTTTTCACAGTAAAGCATTTTTTTGCTTTGCTTTAACAAAAATGTGCCGGATATGAGCTCTATATGTGAACAAACACATTGATTGTATAGCTTTTTGTATTTAAATAGTGCATATTTATACTTGCACAATATATAATGGTATTTAAATTTGTATTGTTACTAATGACTTGTATGCAAATTTGTATTTAAAACATGAAAAAAATTGTGCTTTATGAATTTTTTTTGGATTATTTAAAAACATCATTCAAAAATATGTATAACATTTATGCTTTAAATCGTTTACAAATCATACAAATTTGGTTATAATAAATGTGTCGGGTATTAGTTTAAGATATATATTTCTGAAAAAGATGTTTCACGTCTGTATCAGTTCGTGATCAGATTTTTCGTATGGTCAGGGAAGCAGGATTTCCAGAAATAAACTAATGCAATTTTTCAGATTGCCTTTTGTTTTTACAAAAGCAGAGCTTTGAGTCATTCAGATTTAACGGAGGAAAAAATGAAAGCAAGGACAAAAATAATCTGTATCGCAGCAGCTGTTGTTACAGCATGGACTGTTTCAGCATCAAGCATCATTCAGGCTGATATACAGTCACCTTCAGCAGGCGATGTAAACCGTGACAATGTACTTAATGCACGTGACGTTACGGATTTTCAGTCATATTTTTTAAATATGACATCATTTTCTAATGATCAGTTAAAAGCTGCAGATATGAATTCTGACAATAATACAAATATCGCAGATCTTGTACTGATGAAAAACTATGTACTGTATGAAAACGAGTATCAGAACCAGAATCAGAATCAGGGCACACAGGGCGGAAACGAGCCGGGCAGTAATGTTACGATGCTTGCTGATTTCAGAAAGGGAACATCACCGGAGTTTTTTGCATCTGACGGATGGACAAACGGTGATCCGTTTAACTGCGGCTGGTACGAATCAAATGCAACTGTAGCAAACGGAAAACTGACACTTAAGATCGACAGGGACAGCACAGGAAAATACAGCTATTCCGGCGGTGAGTACAGAACAACGGATTTTTATGGATACGGCTATTATGAAACATCCATGAAAGCAATCAAAAACGATGGCGTTGTATCTTCATTCTTTACTTATACAGGTGAGTCTGATAAAAATCCATGGGATGAAATCGATATCGAGATCCTCGGCAAAGACACAACACAGGTTCAGCTCAACTACTATACAAACGGAACCGGAAAACATGAATATATGTATAATCTTGGATTTGATGCATCTGAAGGTTATCACAAATTCGGATTTGACTGGCAGCCTGATCATATAACATGGTATGTTGACGGAAAACAGGTATATACAGCAAACAGCAATATCCCTTCAACACCGGGAAGAATCATGATGAATACATGGCCGGGTACCGGAGTGGATGAATGGTTAAAGGCATATAACGGCAGAACACCTCTTACAGCAGAGTACGAATGGGTAACATATACAGGTTCTCACAAAGGAAAGGATTCAAAAGAGGCAGCCGGAAACGGTGGAAACCAGAATCAGAACCAGAATCCATGGGATCAGAACCAGAATCAGAATCAAAACCAGAATCAGAACCCATGGGGACAGAATAACAACAATCTTGCTTATAACCCTGCTGCTGAAATGATAGCAGATCTTACAAAGGGAACAAGCAGTTACTTCTTCCCGTCAGGACCATGGACAAACGGCGGCGTATTTGACTGCGGATTTGATCCGAACAATATCAAATTCGGCAGCGAGATGGAGATAACGATCACAAGAGATCCTTCCGGACAGTATCATTATCTCAGCGGTGAATATCGTTCAGCTATCAATTATCACTACGGTTACTACGAATGTTCAATGAAGCCTATAAAAGGCAATGGTGTTGATACAGGATTCTTCACCTATACAGGACCTTCCGAAGGCGACCCGTGGGATGAGATAGATTTTGAATTTTTAGGCTATGACAGCAGAAAAGTTCAGTTAAACTACTATACAAACGGAAACGGCGGACATGAATATATGCTCGACCTTGGCTTTGATGCATCCGAAGATTTCCATAAGTACGGCTTCCTGTGGCTCCAGGATTCGATAACATGGTACGTTGACGGAAAGGAAAGATACCGTGTAAACGGCGGAAATCTCCCGTCAAATCCAAGTAAAGTCATGGTAAACACATGGCCGGGAATCGACTGTGATGAATGGCTCAAACCATTCCAGGGAAATGTACCTCTTACTGCAAAGTATCAGTGGATCACATGGTGCAGCCCTGAAACATTCCGTTCGAAGTATAATTATTAATGTCATATTTTTATTGTTTTTCAATAAAAGTATATATATGAAAAAACCATAGTAAACCATAAAACCATAGATATAAAAATAAAAAATGTCTAACCCAATTTAAACCTATACTAAATAATTAGTATATATTTTTTCATGACCCAAAAGAAATAAAAGACATGGCAGTATAAAGGCTGTTATGTCTTTATTTCTTTTTTATCATTCCTTGGATGCGTGAAAATATCCTCTGCGTAGTAAAACAGAGGAAAAACAAAAAATGACAATCTTATCAGAACTGAAAATAAAACGAAAATGTACGGCATTATCGCAGCTGCCGGTGTTATAGCTCTTATCATCGGTACAGTTGCAATCAACTGGGATCCGAACGATAATATAATATTAAGTATAGAAGCACAGAGCTTTGAACGACAAAGAGGATATCCCACTCCGGAAAAGGAAGTGGGATATCCTCTGCGTTGTTATATCTGAAGCATCACATATCTGTCCCTTGACAGAAGGAACGCTTCAAAAATATGCGGATCTCAGAATATCTTCGTATTCATGAGCTCGCTTCCGCCCCATTCGATGACAGTATATCCGTGTCTTTCAAAAGGTGTCAGCTCCTGCTCAGGAACATATATCCATTCATCGAGTGCCTTGAATGTCATAAATACTCTTTGTACAGACTCAGGTTCCGGCGTAATGACAAGCTTTGCCATCTTTTCATAATCCTCAGTCTGGAATTTTATAAGATTATAATTGTTGTCCTGCATTTTCGGGAGCCAGTATTCGAGAAAATCGTCATATTCTTTCTGGCTGAGTCCAAGGTACTGGAGCTTTTCGGTCAGAAACTCTTTAGTCTCATCGCCTCTTACAACAAATCCTTCTGACATATCAAATTTCATCGGAGTATCAGCTTCCCAGAACAGATACGGATACTCTTTTCCGGATGCGTCCTTCAGTGTGGAATCAGGCTCTGCGGTTACAGTCCATCCGGTTTTTTCCGGGTATTCCGGATATGTGTATGTAAATTCAGATGTGTCATCAAGCATCACCTGAACGTTTATATCTGTTTTTTCTTCCGGATAGAGATATATTACCGGCTTTGCAGCACGATTTCTTGTATCATCATAGCAGAAGGACACATTCTGATTATTGTACAGACTTCGCGGAACCATGACTGAGATAATAAATGATTCGCTGCATGAGCTTCCCGGAACTGTAGCAGCATATAGCATTCTGTTGTTCAGTGAATATATGTCCGCTTTAAAAGTAAAAGAATGAGAACATTCAATGTTTATATACAAAACATAGTCATCCAGATACTTTCCGTATTTTTCTGCATACTGCGCGGCTTCTTTTGAATCTTTAAAGCAGTCTGCAAACAGATTATTTATTTCATCCTGTGTTGTAATAAATGTACCCCAGTATTTTCTTGAGTATTCAAATTCTTCATTCAGCACCGGTTCTATACAGGTCTTTATATCCTTAAAGCCTTTGAGAATCGGCTTGCCGTGCAGGATATCAGTAAGCTTTACTGCATCAAGTACCGTAACTTTTCCGTCCTTTGTAATATCAGGTGATGCTTTTATACTGTCGTTCTGATTTAAAAGAACGGATTTCAGAGTGATAAGGTCAACTATATTTGTATTTCCGTCACCGTTTACATCTCCGTTAAGATCATTGTCGGTATCGGAGACAAACTCTATATTATGTTCATTTGCAAATTTTTCTGCATATGATCCCTCAGGGGCACAGATAAGACCGAGCGTTGAGGTGTTGAAGGCTTCTTCATCAATATATGTTACACTTGCAGGAATATATATCTGACTGATTGTACACGGCATTGATCCTCTGAGAAGCTTCACAGTACTGTCAGGCAGCGCTGCGCTGTATATGTTGGTGCATTCGGAAAATGTATCTTCCGGGATCACTGAAATATTTTCAGGGAGCTGGAAGCTGTATAAACTGCTGCAGCCATAAAATACGCCTTTTCCGATTTCAGGTGAGGTGTTGTTAAAATCAACTGTTTCAAGCATAGTACAGTTATAAAATGCATGGTCATCTATTTTTAAAAGTGTATCAGGAAGAACAACGCCATAAACTGAAGAGTCCGAAAAAGCATTCTCAGCAATTTCAGTTACACCCGACGGGATCTCATATTTTTTATATGAAGTATAATAAGAAATCGGCGGATAATCGCTGTTGAGCGTGGAGAAGTTTATCAGTGTTTTCATATCCTTCGAAAAAATTACGCCATCAACGACTGTAACCTCGTCAATATCAGTCAAAGAGACCGCTGCACCGTTTGGAGCATTATATTTTGAAAGTCCGAATGTGCCGGATGAAACATATATGTTTTTAAGCTTTCTGCATTCACTGAATACATTTGTGGGCAAATATTTTACTGATTTTGGGATCTCTATGCTGCTTATTGCGGTTCCTTTGAAAGCATAATCTTCGATGTTTTCTGTCTGGTTACCGATTGAGATCTCTGAAAGTGACGAACAGTTTTCAAACGTTTTTATCTGTATTGTTTTTAATCCTGAAGGAAGACTGCATGAAGCAAGTGAAGTACAGCCCTGAAACGCAGAATCTTCGATTGTTGTTACAGATTCGGGAATGGATATTTTTTTAAGAGAATCAGCTTCGCTGAAAGAGTTTGAACTGATGGTTTTTACAGTGTCCGGAATTTCATATGAAGAAATCAGGCTGTTTTTCGCAAACAGAAGCAGTGTTTCTTTTTTCTTGTCAAAAAGAACGCCGTCTTCGGATGAATAGTATTTGCAGCCCGATGAAACTTCAAACGAAGCAGCTTTTGCATTTGTAAAAGCTGACGGATCAATTTTTTCAAGGCTGCTTCCAAGGCTGATCTTTCCGAGAGACCTGCAGTTTGCGAATGCTTCAGTGTCTATGGATATAATGCCGTCAGGCAAAGATATGTCGCTTAGCTTACTGCAGCCTTTAAAGGCCCTTCGCGGAATATTTTTTATTTTATCAGGAATATTGATTTTTTGGACCGTGGAGTGGATAAATGCTCTGTTTCCGATTTTTTCAATTGAATCAGGAAGGACTATTTCATCTGTGTCAGCACATGCAAAGGCACGCGCACAGATCTCCTTTGTTTTTTCAGGAACAACGTATTTTTCTTTGTGAGTCTCTGTGAAATAATAATACAGAACGGAATCGTCAGCTGACAGTATGGCTCCGTTTTCCTGATAAAAATAAGGATTGCCTTCTGCTATTTCATAATATACTTTATCCGTTTCCATATCGACATATGCATCATTTTCCGGTAATGCCATCGCTTCTGTTGAAAGCTTCGATACTTTTTCAGGTATGATGATTTTTTTGCCGTAAAAATTTTTAAAAGGATATGCTCCTATTTCCTCTGTAGATTCAGGAAAGGAAAATACTGTGTCCGGATCGTCCGGTGAATATATTCCGAGAGCATTGTCTCCGATCTTTTTTATGGAATCAGGCAGTGAAATATTATCATATTTCAGCTCGTAAAATGCATAGTCAGCGATCGAGGTCACAGGATAACCGTCAATGGTATCAGGTATCTCGACAGAATCAAAAATGTCTATCATCCAGTAAGGCAGAGATCTGTCAGTACTCATACCTTTTCTGATCTCTGCTTCACCGTTTGTGACAGTGTACAGAAAAGTTATTTCGCCGTCAACATATCTGAGCTCACTTCCGTCTGTAGTATTTGCAGCGGATACATTATTGATCTCAGGATACTTTTCAGGTGAATATATCGGAGCGGATACGATCGCAAGTGCCAGTGCAAAAGCCGTGATTTTTTTTAATAATTTTTTCATTTCCTTTCAACTCCTGTAATTGTTGTTATTCCATGTATCGGTTCTTGTTTACCTTGTTCTCTTAGAACACTGATCAAAGCAGTTTCATTAATTATACTTTTTTTTAATCGAAAATGCTACATGTACTGTGTAAATATTTTTTTATCAATATTTTTTTATAACAACACAGAGGATATCCGCCGCCTCTGCTTGTTAAAAGCAGAGCTTTGAATACGCATAAAAATTAAGGATTGACATATGTATGAAAGTGTGTTAGTATTTATTATTAACATAAAATATTTATGATATCTGAAGGGAGTAATCATTTATGAAAATATATAAAAAAGGAATAACGCATGCCGGGGTTTTTCATGCGGATGACGTTTTTTCGACTGCACTCCTCAAAATGCTTGATCCGGAGTTTGAAGTTCAGAGAGTTTTTGAAGTAGGTGAGGTTTCCGATGACTGTATTGTGTATGATATAGGCAGAGGAAGGTTTGATCATCATGGCGAGGAGGTCCTCTATCATGAAAACGGAAGAAGATATGCTTCATTCGGATTGCTGTGGGAGGAATACGGGGAGTATATATCAGGCAGTGAAAAGATCAAAAAGGAAATTGAAGAGAGCTTTGTGTCTGTGATAGATGAGTCGGATAACGGCGGGGAAGAGGATATGGTATCGGGTATCATATCTGCGTTCAATCCTTTATGGAACAGCAGTGAAGACATAAATGAAGCGTTTGACAGAGCAGTGGAGACTGCGAAGACCATTTTTGAAAAGCTGGTAGAAAAGGAAAAATCAATGGCACTTGCTGACAAAGAGGTCATGGAGGCATATAACGAAAGCTGTGAAAATATAGTGATCCTGAAAAGATTTGCACCGTGGTCAAAGCTGCTTACTGCTACTGATGCGGAATTTGTGGTATATCCGTCTATGAGAGGCGGATATAACGTTCAGGGAGTTCCGATAAGCAATGAGACACGCGAACTGAAAGTACCGTTCCCGGAAAGCTGGGGAGGACTGGATAATGAAGAACTGGTGAAGGAAAGCGGGATAGAGGATCTTGTGTTCTGCCACAGAGGGTTGTTTCTGGCTGTGGCGAAGACGGAAGCAGGGGCTGTTGAGGCGGCTAAGAAGGCGAAAAGGATGTTTGCAAAATAATAATTAGTATGATAATTTTTATGACAGATCTTGAGAAATCGAGGTCTGTTTTTTTTACGAATAGATATATTACAGACGTTGACAAATGTTTGAAAAAATGATAATATATATAATATTACTATATTTTTGATTTCTTTTGTGCTACTTGTATAAAATTTTTGATAGCGTTAGGAACTACAATAAATGATATGGAGGAAGATAAAATGAAAGAGATTCTTGCGTTATATGACTGTCGAAGTAAACAGGAGTATATTTACAGGACAAATCAGGTTAAAGAGATATCAGGAGCTTCTATGCTGCTCGCTGATATTTTCAGCAGCTTTTTTCATAATGAGCAGTCAATAATATCTGACTGGAAAAATGTTGCTTCAGAAGGGGACTTCCTTGAAAATTTCAGAAAAAGCGGAAAAGACGGAGAAATAATATATGAGGGCGGGGGAAATCTGTGTATGATATACAAAGATTTTGATACTTATATATTATATAATAAGAAATTATCACATAAGGCACTTACTGATACTTTCGGAGTTAGTATTATAGCATCGTGTACAGAAGTAACGAATGATTTTATTAGTGACAGAAGAAAACTGTACAAGGAAAATGCTTTGCAGAAAAATCTTGGTGCATATCACACTCCATGCAATGTTATGCCGTTTACGCAGGTAGACAGAGTAACTTTTCAGGCAGTTGTTAAAAAAGAAAATGATAAAATGTATACTACTGAAAGTTTGAAAAAAAGAAACAAATATGAATCCTCTGCTGTAAAAGATTGCATACCTGATATTATGGAAGTCGAATTTGATAAAATGGTTGACAAAGGGGAGGAAAGCCTTCTTGCCATTATATATATCGATGGAAACAATATGGGTGCAAAAGTAAAAAAAGTAACTGAAAAGGTTAATAATTATACTGAAGGGGTAAATGCTCTGCGAAGATTCTCTGTTCAGACAAACAGCGATTTTGTTGAAAAACCTTTGGAACAGATCACAAAAGTTCTTAGAAAAAAATATAATGAGGAAAAAAATGAGAAAAAGAAGAAATATTATTTGTTCAGACCTGTTATCAGCGGCGGTGATGAGATAACAATTGTCTGCAACGCTCACGCTGTTCCTCTGATACTGGAGACTTATTTCAAAGAACTTACCACCAACGGCAAAAATTCAGCCTGTGCAGGCGTTGCTGTTTTTCATAGCCATGATCCTTTTGCTGATGTGTACGAAATTACAGAACAAAGCTGTGAAATGGGTAAAAAAGAATCGCATAAAGCAGGAAATGAAAACAATAATTATATAGATTTTCATTATTGTCATTCGGGAATAACAAATGATCTTGAAACAATAAGGGAAAAACAGGAGGGTATGTATACTGCACGTCCTTATGAATTCAGTACATCATGGAAAAAATTCTGTGATCTGGGCCGTATGTTAAAATCAGCAAACCGTTCGGATGTCAAGATGTTAGGAGAATCTGTTGTAAAGGGTGATTCGTATTACAAATCAGCTCTCAGAATGATAAAATCAAGAAATAAACTTGAAAACATCGATGAAAAAGATGAAACACTGAAAAAGATGATCTATGATATTTCAGTAGTATTTGATTTATGGTTTGGAGGAGAGGAGATAAGCGAAAATGATTAAATTAAAAATAACACTTGAATCAGATTTGTGTTCTGCAAGCGGCGACGGATTTGCTTCAGTAATAGATACGGATGTAAGTTATGACAGATATGGATTTCCGTTTATCGGAGCCAGAAGATTAAAAGGATGTCTCAGGGATGCAGCAGAGCTTATCGGCTCTGATAAAATTAATGAGATATTCGGAGTAACCGGTTCTGATATTTCAGGCTCTCTGAAAATATCAGATGCATTAATCGAAAAATATGACATCTTAAAAAATGAGGCTGTCGGAATGTCTTTAAATGCAGAAAAAATAATCTCTCTTTTTACATATACACGTTCTTCAACATCGATAAATCTGACAGAAGACGGAGCTTCAGGCACTGCCAAAGATAATTCGCTTCGTTTTACAAGAGTAGTGAAGCAGTATTCTCCTTTTGAAAATAACAAAAAGCTTGTCTTTTTTGCAGATGTTGAAATCGACAGCATATATTTCAAAGAATTTGAAGATATTTGTAAATCGCTTCATAATATCGGATATAAAAGAAACCGCGGATTTGGTGCAGTGAACTGTGAACTTATCGAAGAAGAAAAGAGTTCTGAAATTTTAAAAAAGACGGAACTGAACTGTGAAAACACAGTACTCGGATATACTGTTAAGCTGTCTGATACATTAATGATTCCGGGCAGTTCTTCAGATCAGACAATAGATTTTATTCCGGGTACTTCTGTTCTTGGATATTTTGCTGGTGCTTATATCCGAAGCGGAAAATCTGCTTCTACGACTGAATTTGAAGAAATATTTTTGAAAAACAACGTTAAATTTTCAAATCTGTATATTTCCGATGAAAACGGAAGTGAATATTTCCCTGCTCCTGTTATTATGGGAAAAATCAAAGGTGAGAGCGGTGTATTTAATATTGTTGAATACAAAAACACTGATGATAAGATCATAAAACCTATAAAATCCGGTTATTACAAAGAGGGCTCTGTTGTTATAAAACCTTTTACGGAAACAGTATATCATCATTCAACAAAAGACAAAAAGACTTTGTATACACAGACATGTCTTGAAAAAGATCAGTTCTTCAGCGGAACAATATCAGGAAAAGCAGAATATGTTGAAATAATTCGTCAGTTGATGGCAAAAGGAAATCTTCGTTTTGGACGTTCGAAAACAGCGCAGTATTCACTGTGCAAACCGGTGAGCTGCTATCAGAAAAAATATGAAGATGCAACCGTTAAAATCAGCAGGGGTGAGACTTTTATAGCACTGCTCTGTTCGGATGTACTGATTTCAGATAATGCCGGAGGATATGATATTTCAGTAAACAGACTGAAAAATGCTCTCGGAATTGAGTATGAGTGTGATAATCAGAGCGATTATAAACGCTCAGCTCTTCGTTACAGAGTTATAACCGGATATAATACAAAATGGAATATTCAGAAACCTCATATCAGAACCATAGCAGCCGGTTCAACACTTGTATTTACTGCAGAAAAAGACGAGGAACTGCCAAAAATCAAATACATTGGTGAGAAGCAGAACGAAGGTTTCGGAAAAGTAATGTTTATGAGATCAAAGGATATTCCTGCTGTATCAGAAAAAAGTGTAAAAGAAGAACAGAAAACAGCTCCGTCAACCGGAATGCTTGCTGATCTGATCAATAAAAATCATTTCATTGAAAAAATGAGAAGTGACGCACTTAATATGGCTGAAAAGTTTTCAGGAAAAGTTGATTCAAGTCAGATCGGAAGATTGACTCTTATGGTTAAGACATCGAAAACAATGAACGACTTTAAAAAGAAAACAGAATGTTTAAAAAATCAGACAACTAAAGACTATATCCAAAAACTGACAGAAGCTTCTGAATACTATAATTCTTCGGAGTTTTGGAAAGATTATTATATTTTAATACTGATCATGAATAAATATTTTCTTCGTCAGAAAAAAGGAGGAATGAAAAAATGAGAAAATTGGAATATTTCAGAATGAGATTTACATTGGTTTCTCCTCTTTCAATAGGATCAGGCGGCAAAGCGAATACTGACAGTGATATAGTACTGGACAGCAGAAACCGGCCTGTTATTCCTGCAACATCGATTGCGGGAGTTCTCGGACACTATATGTATACAAAAGGCGAAAAGTTTTACAATGATTTTTATGGATTTATAAAAGGCCAGGATAGCAGTGAAAGTAAGATCAGAGTTTATGACGGTGTTCTTAAAGATGAGTGTTTTGTGTCAGTAAGAGATAATGTTGCACTGGAAAACAAAGTCGGAAAGGATAATGCAAAATTTGACAGGGAAATTGCAGAAACAGGAGCGAAGTTTGATGCACTTATAGAGCTCAGAGACGCAGACGATGCCCAGAGAGAAGCGTTGTTATCAGCATTTGCGGCATTCGATGCCGGAGAACTCAGATTAGGTTCAGGGACAACAAGAGGATTTGGTCAGATAGAAATTACTGATTTGAAAAAAGCTGAGTTTAATTTACCTGATGACAGAAGCAGATATGTAGACTTCGATCCGTTTGATTATGATTCGGATAAATGTTATTTGGATGTTGATTTGTCTGCAAATAAGAGCCGCTTTATAAATATCAGTCTTCAACTTAAACAGATGGGTGCAGTTTCGATAAGAAGCTATACAGTAAAAAATGAAAAAGATATTGATTCTGCCGACTATATGCAGCTTTCTTTAAACGACGGAACGCCGGTTATTCCGGGTTCGAGCTGGGCCGGTGCCTTTCGTGACAGATTTAAAAGCTTTTCATGTGATGAAATGACAAAGAAGCTATTCGGTACAGTAGAAGAGAAAAAATCAATTAAAGAAAAATCGAAAATATTCTTTTCAGAAAGCAGGATAAACAACTTTATTCCCAAAACAATAACCAGAACTACAATAGACCGTTTTTCAGGCGGAACAAAGGACAGTTCCCTGTATTCTGAAAATACTGTCTTCAATGGAAACTGCAGTCTTCAGATCCTTATAAATAAAGATCTTGAAGAGCCTGAGAAATATTTGAAAGTGTTATTTGCTGTAATATGTGATCTTGACAGAGGCTATCTTTCTGTCGGAGGTCTGACAGCAGTAGGAAGAGGAATGTTTTCTGTTGAAGAAATGACCATAAACGGAAAAGATTTTACGGCAGCTTTAAAAAGAGCTGATATTTCAGGGATGACAGGGGGCGCAGCTGAATGATAGAGAAAAAGTATATTTTAGACAGCGGAACTTCAGAAGATGTAAATAAAGTTATTGAAAGCCATATCAGCAACGGTATTGCAGTTATGATGTATTCAGATCGTTTTGTATGTGATGTACAGAAAAAAATAGAAGATACTGAGCATCTGCTTGAAGTAAGAATTTTTACTGAAAACTCTGAACTTAAGATAATGCGTTCAACGATAGACGGAACATTTTCATGGAGATATATAGATGATACAAAGCTTGCAAAAGATGATTATATCGAAGAGTATCAGTATCTTGATGTTAATACAGGCAGTTCATCAGGATGTGAGTATACAGCAACAGGCGGCGGAAAATATCATCTTCCGGTTTCAAATGCCGAAAAAGTTGTGATCAGAAATTATATTTCCTATGATGATCAGGGAATTGCTCAGATCACAGATTTCAGAATAGTTAAATTTGTTTGAAAGGAGACTGCGTGATGGGAAGCTTTATAAATCCGTATACGTTTATTCCGGTAAATAAAGGAAGAAAGAAATTATATGGTGATTACTACTCTCAAAAAAACCTCCTTACCGGAAAAATTGAATGTCATATAATTACAAAAACGCAGCTGGCAGTGTGTGACAAGGTTGGTGAACAGGATTTTAATTTCTATTCGGTTGGCGGAAAAGCCGTTATTCCCGGCAGCAGCATAAGAGGTTCTATAAGAAGCATATATGAAGCACTGACTGATTCATGTCTGTCGTCAACAAACGCCGAGGATGATGATTATTTCAGTTCAAGACTGAATAAAGATAAAACTGGACTTCTGGCATTTGAGAAAGACAAATATGTTCTTTATAAGGCAAGGAGATATAAAGACGAAAAAAATCAGTATCTTGGAAATATGAAAACAGGTGATATGATTTCTTTCGATGGATATAGTAATCATGGTGTGAACGGAGATGAGGTTTATTATTTAAAAAATGTTAATAAGGGTTCGAAAAAAGGATATGTTCATAAGGTCAACAGACTGATGCAAAGTAAGGACAGCGTGTTTGAAAAAAACGGCGATCCTTTTGAAATTAGTAAAAAAGCTGTTGATCTTCTTGAACGCAATCTAAAAAAATATGAATCAAAAACACCTAAAATTGCAGAAAACTTCAGCAAACAGTTCAATCAAATGAAAAATGGAAACGGATATCTGCCTGTATGGTATATAGAAAATAATGGAAATGTATATCTTGCCCCATCCCAGATGTCAAGAAGTCTGTTTTTTACAAGACCTTTGGATATGTTAAGAAAAAATAATCTCGAACCATGCAGTGATGAAAATTCAATTTGTGATGCATGTTCACTTTTTGGCACAGTTCATACTGAGAAAGCATTCGCTTCAAGACTTAGATTTTCAGATGCAGTATGTGATGACGGAGACTGTTTTGATAAAAAAGTCATAATGCCAATTCTGGCTTCGCCGCGACTGTCTTCATTTGAATTTTATCTTGATAGTAACAAAAATAAATATTCTGCAGATGATGAAGGAGTAAATATTGCAGGAAGAAAATACTACTGGCATAATAACTTCAAACATTACCCTGATAATAATAACAGAGAACTAACAAAAATGAACAGCAGTGTTCAACTTGTGAAAAAAGGAAGCAGATTTGATTTTACACTGTTTTTTGACGAGATCACTGAAGAACAGCTTAAAAAATTAATTTTTTCATTAAACCTTGGAGACAACAGTGAAAACTCAGATAAATGTCATAAATTTGGTCATGGAAAGCCGATAGGACTTGGTTCTGTCAAGGTCTGTGTTGATAATATAACACAAAGAAGCTTTATTTCCGGAGAGTATACTGAAGAAAAAATAAATATTGATGATTATAAGAGTCTGGAGAATGTTTTTGAAAACCGAAAAAATGTTGATAATATTTTAAAGGTAACAAATTTTAATGCGGTAGATGGAAAATTAATATCATATCCGCATACTGATTCTTCAAACGATATATTTAAATGGTTTGCAAATAACAGAAAAACGCTCAGAACAAAAGGTGCTGCAATGGAATATAAAACTAAGCTTCCGAAATTAACAGATGCTGACCAGAAAATAAAATGTGAACAAGCTGATAATCATCAGTCGAGGTCTAATTCTAATTCAGGAAGAAACAGAAGGTATTAAATTTTCGGAAAAAGTAATTTATGATTATACTTCAAACGGAGAACATCGTTTTAAAAAGGAACTTCAGAAAATGAATTATAAGATAAATATCCCATATATAAAATTAGGCATAAGCATGATCCCGGAAAAAAAGGTTTCGCTCCCCGAGTGGGCATCCTCAACAGTTCGCGGTGCATTTGGCAACAGGATACTTGAAGCTTGCTGTGATGAAGGAAAGTATAACTGTTCTGAATGTCCGTATATCTGCAGCGCAGGTCTTCTCTACGGAAACGCACAGCCTGACAGAAGTGAGGAGGCTGTAAATCCGTATATCATAAACTGTGAAAAGGATGCTTTTGACGGCAGAAAACTGTTTTTTGATTTTACGTTATTTTCCGACGGCGTAGAAACAGTGGATGATGTTCTTGCTGTGTTAAACAGCGGTCTGTTTCTCGGAAAAGAGCGGATAAGGTTTGATATTGAAGAGATAACTGACCTGGTGACAGGTGAGATAATATTTGATGGTGAAGGCTTTTACAAACCGGATGTTCATATTATGGACTTCAAAGAAGAAAAGGCGAGAAAGATCTGCATAGAATTTGCAACGCCTTATAAAACAAAGCTGAATTCAAAGGATTTTAAATTTGAACAGCTTATCAGAGCAGTTCTCAGACGCGTAAGTTCAGTGATGAGACTTTCAGGGGAAGAGCCCGGTTTTGATTATCAGGATCTGATAGAGAAGTCAGCAGTGATAAACACCAGATACCGTGCATTGACAAATGAAATGCTTTCAAGGTATTCTAACCGTGCAGGTGCCAAAATGGATTTCGGAGGATTTACCGGAGTAATGATATGCGAAGGAGATCTGACAGAATTTATGCCGCTTCTGCGTGCTGCAGAGATACTCCATGCAGGTAAAATGTGTGTTATGGGACTTGGTAAAATCAAAGTTTATGTTCTGGAGTAGCAGCTTGTAATTGAACGTAAAAATAAAATATAATTAAAAAAAATCTCAGATACGAAAAAAATATCTGAGATTTTTTTATTTATCTCTAAAAAATGATTATATAGAATCTATTAATATACAGAAATAAGGAGAGAAAAAAGAAGTGAGATGAAAAGAAATAAAATGGATAATAATAGCAGCTGCAGCTTTGATTGCAGCATTAGTAAAAGAAGTTAAAAAGTGCTAATAATTACGAAAGAAAGTTGTGAGGTGATTTCAGATGGCAGAAGTTTTAAAATTATTGATGGAAATACTGGCAGAAATGTAAAGAGAGAAACTAAAATAATAAAAAACATCCCTAAAAAACTGTAAAAAAGAAACTATTAAAAAGTGAAAAAGGAAAAGAGGTGAAAGAACATGGAAATAGCATTGGCAGTAATATCATTAATAGCAGCAATAGCAGGGGCATGTAAGGAATGATGAAATAAAAGAAACGCGAAAGGAAGTGAAAATATGGAAGGAATAATAACAGCCGCAGCAGCCCTCCTTGTGGCAATAGTAAAAGAAGTAAATAAATATTGATAAAAAGAAAAGATAAGCAGGATTGAGGTGAAAAACAATGATAATCCCACATTTTCAGCAGTTTCTGTAGTATTAGTCGCTATCGCACCCATCTCAGCTCATCGTGAAACCATCTACCCTCAAACACTTCACTATGTATTATCGCATCTACCACAGGCTTCATAAGCTGATGTATAACTTTTATGGTATCTTCAAGCGACACGGGCATCATGGCTTTTTTCTTTTTAACGAAGGCTTTCCAGCGTGTCTGCCTAAGCGGATCATCAGCAAATCCTTCTTCAAAAGCAACGATCTCTGCAATAGATGTATGTCTGTTTTCAAATGTTTCCCTTACGGCTTCTAACAATTCTTTCCCTTCAAAGTCCTGCGTTGTTGACAAAACATAAATATCATAATAGTCTTTGAAACGAGAATTATCATAAGCCAGTGAAACAATAGCTTCAAATTTCTCGGCTACAGTGGAACAAAGCGAGTATGCGTATACCTGTGGGTTCTCATCACTCAGCACAACAGGAAAGTCCATCTCGACTTTATCGGGAAATATCACATCACCGAAGCCGATGTCAATAGAAACATTTATGCTCGTTCTGTCAAGATACGCTATTATTGAAACATTCACACCGTGATATTTCTTCATCTCAGCGATAGGCTTTACACTGAGAGTTTCTATATCAAACCTCAAGGGATCGTCTGCTTCTACCGAAAAAATCTCTGCAAAAACCTGTTTGATCTTCTCGGTGTCATTACTTATCCTCTGCGCCAGAAAGTCTATATCAGTAGTTGCTCTGGCATAGCTGCCGTCATAAAGCGCATACAGAAATATGCCGCCTTTCAGGATAAAATGCTCTTTGTACTCTGACTTCGACAATCTGTATATCGTTCTTTCCAGACCATAAGCTATCAAAAGTTCCTGCATTGTTTTCCCGGTTGATCGGCTCTTGTTTTTAAGTCTGTCCTTAACAGAAGCCACACTGCTCATATCAGCACCTCCAGGTATGTTCCAAGTATTTTACCACAGCCGAGTTCATCGGCATATCTGTGAAGACGGATAAGATCCCTGTTCTCTCTTGCAATATAGTTTTTCAGTATCTCCTTAGTTTCCTCAATACCGACCTTGTTGCGGTAATACAGGATATCCACGACCGTCTTTTCAATATCGTATATCTTAAACTCACCGCTGTTATCCGATGAAAATGTCACGCCTGAAGAATACCTCTTTTGCGGGAAATACCACACGTTAACATCAGGCCAATCGGGAAGAGAAGATATTTTCATCGACCTCTCTATTGCAATATCAACGGCATCTGGAAGATAGGTAGTTAGTCCATAATACCTTGCAGCAGTCATCATGCAGAAAACACCTTTTGGAGCAAAAGCAGCAACGATTGAAAAATCGCTCTCCTCGCCATCAAAAGTCGTATTCTCATACATACTTCTGCTCACTTTTACAAGTATTCCATCATCTACAAGCTTTCCAATCTTATAGTGTGAGAGCCCAATTTCCCGCAGTCTGTCGATAGTAAGAAAATGTTCACTTGATGGGATCGTCATATCCATACTTTGCTCCCTCCCTTCTGTTTCTTATATTATGCCACAAAAGGATTTGGATTTCAATAGTTTTCTGCAAATTTTATAAATTGCAGAATTTCATTAAAATGCAGTGTGGTTTTACTCCACTCTCTGACGGTTATGCGAATATTCGGATAACGTGCGGAACGCCAAATTAAGCCGTTTGTCATGGCCAGAAAGGGCTTTCTTTTTGCTGACACTGAGCGTGGTGCTGAGTCAAGTGCTCGTGTATTCACTATGGTAGAAACTGCAAAACTGAATAACCTTGATGTTTATGGTTATCTGGTTTTCCTTCTTTCTGAATTACCAAAACTCGGAGCTGAACCGACAGAAGATCAGCTCAAACCATATCTTCCATGGAGTGATCAGCTTCCGGATTATTGCAAAAATCAATCTAAGATTTAATGATAGGCGAACTACCTGTACCGGGAGTTCGCTTTACTTTTTCCAACGCGGTTGGATGTATCGCTTACGAACTTTCCTTAAACGAAAGGCAGTTTACCTCATTGCTTCCAGTGTGGTAAACTGCCTTTTTTCTATTTACGCCAACTTATCTGTTTCTGTTATTCATTAAAATACTACATGATATAGCTTTAAATACTATTGCATGATTTTATAGTAGATAAAAGATTCATAACCTTTCATCTGATTATATAAAGCATTCATTTTCTCAAATATTTCTTCTTTTGTTGTAGTACTACTTATTTTAAAACAATCAAGTCTACATGGAAATCTATAATTTCCATCAGATGATTTTGAATTGAAATCATATTTTGATATTATCTCATCGCATATATTTTGAGTTTCTGACGATATATTCTTGTAGTTAAATACTAATTGTAATCCAATACTCTTTTTGTTAACAATAATTTCATAAAAATAATGGTGAGGTGTTTTCCATCCAGCCTCTTTTGTTTCGTTATCAGGAATCATATCAGACATAAGTTCTGTACAATAACGAACATATTTCTCACCACATAAATGTCTGCTAAAAATAAGTTCACCTGATTCATCCATCTTTTCAGCCCATTCACATATAGTATTAAAAAGTGAATTTTCATTAGTCAAATACTCATCGACTTTGTCTTCAGCATCGTCAATATTACTTGCTTTATCAATTTCAGTATATTCTTCATCAACGTAGTTATTGGATAAACCGTTTCTATTACATTCAGTTCTCAAAACACATTTATCGCATTTGGGATTTGCTGTACATATTTCTGCATTTCCATCAGAACAGTATAACCAAAAGAAATAATCTATATCCGCTATATGAGTTTCTGTTTCTTTTGATAAAGATTCAAAAGCTGAATATACTTCAGAATTTGTAGCTTCAGCAAGTTTTGACCATCCAAGTCTGTTACAGCCAAGTATTCTCTTCATATGAACATCTGGCTTAGCACAATCCATTCCAACATTTTTTAGATATTCACAAACTAAAGCTGTTCCCATCTGTTTCAGTTTATATTTTGAATTAGAGTCTGCAAGTTTCTTTATTATTTCAAGAATCGGCTCTGATGTTACAAATTTATCCATACTACCATATTCTTTGGTTATTTCCAGCATTGTATTTATATTATCATGAAGCACTTTCATCTGTGCTTTTCTAACCCTTGAGCCACATTTGATTTTCTCAAGGCCATCTAAAAAGTACTCATATTCTTTATCAAGAATCTTTTTTGAATCATAATTAAAAAATAATTTATCAATGTTTTCACGATTACTCTGAATTATCTTAAATTTCGTCTGAGCTGACAGCAATGAATAAATCATACCTGATATATGCTCTTCAAATGAAAACACTTTTCCCTTTTTTCTTTTCTCTGGTAGCGATTCAAAGCTTTCCATCTTTAAAATATTATTGTTAATCAAATAATTCTTAACTTTAAAAAAAGTTTCCTTATTCATAGTTACCCTCCTGATAATCTTATATCACACTGTTCATTACATAACACCGCAAGCCTCAAATACAGAAACCTGCGGTGTTATCAAACCATATATTATTCCCCTTTGCAGCTGGCTGACATATTCCCATAGTCCCTGATAGCTTTGCGTCACGCATTTTCATACGTTTTGCCTTTGTTATGATAAAAGCATACTATAATTTTACACTATTTTTATCCAAAAGTCAACATAATCACAATATAATTATACTTATAGCTGTATAATTATATGCATTCAAATAAAGTTACAGTATCGTATACTCATCCCTCTTTAGTCTTGCCAGCATGTCATAGATCTTTTTATAAGCAAATTCATTATATCCTTCAGAGCATTCTCCGTAAATATCATCACGGAATGCTCTGAAAATCTCTATGGTAGCAGTCGCAAAAGCACCACTTATACGTATTCCGTCATCGCACCGGAAGATAATGTCCCTGCCTCTGAGGAATTGTCTGAAAATACTTTTAGCAAGTACATCAGCTTCCGGCAGATAGTCCTCATATCCTGTTCAAAGCAGAGCTTTGAAAAAAAGACCCGACTAAGAAATCGGGTTCCAGGTTAAGAAATATTTGTAACTTGGCCTTTTTCAATTCTCTTTCATAATCTTGTCTGTCAGCTTCTTTTGCTTTGGATTCATCGTATTCTGTTATACACATTCTTTTCACCTCTGCTCTGTTTTCAATTAAAAATTCTTTTATAACAAAACTGTCAGTCATCATTTCCAATGCTTTGTCTATGAATTAACCTGTTCAGCCCTTACATCCTTGTATCAAAATGCAAGTATCATGTTTCTCACATGCCGGATGTCAAATATCATCTTCTCTGAACATTTCCTTCAAAAATTTCTGAGGATTATTTAAAAAGCTTTTTGTGATCATAAAATGTTCGGTTTCGTTATACTCAACATTTCTGATCCCATGTTCAGATAATTCATATATTTCAGCATCCGGAAATGCCATAAGTATCGGAGAATGCGTTGCTATTATAAACTGGGAATCATTTTTGACCAGCCTGTCCATATGACACATCAGCTGAAGAAGTTTTGCCGGTGACAAAGCAGCCTCCGGTTCGTCAAATATGTATATCCCTTTTCCTCTGAGTCTGTTCTCGACCATACGAAGAAAACTCTCGCCATGAGAAAGTTTATGAAGAGAGACTCCGCCGTATGAGCTGATTATTTTAGGATTCGGCATTTTTTCAAATCCCGGTTCATAAATATCGTCATCGTCAGAATCATCAAGATCATCGATATTTGATGCAACGTTATAATAGCTTTCGGCTCTTAAAAAGAAACCGTCTTTCGGAAATCTTATACCTTTGCATACCTTCAGATAGTTGCTCAGATCCGAGTGGGAATTGTGCGTAAAAAAGTTAAAATTTTTACTTCCTCCCTCCGGATTGAACCCAAGAGCAACGGCTATCCCTTCAATCAGAGTTGACTTCCCTGTTCCGTTCTCGCCTACTATGAAAGTCACTTTGGAATTAAATTTTATACTTTCCGTTTCACGCAGAAATTTGATTACAGGAAGGCTGGAAAGATAGTTCTGAGGTGGTATTTCCTTATCAAGTCGAACTTCAGTAACAAAAAGGTCGCTAAAAATTTCATCAGAAGGAAATGTTTTCATGGCAAATATTTTCTCCTTTATCAAGGCAAAGAGAATATCCCCTGCCTTAGCTTGTTTACAGCAGAACTTCTAATACTGATTTTGATATCAAGATCTTTTCAGTGCATAAACATATCCGTAAATACTGTCCTCACCGCCGTTAGTAAATCGTTTTATACAGCGTTTTGCAGGCCAGAGTGTGGTTTTGCTGTTTGTCTCGACTGCCATATTTATATCGCATTCCGGATCATTTTCGTCAATAACCCATTTGCCGCCATACAGTTTGATAACTGTTTCTCCGATATATGATGCCAAGGCAAAAAGGATCTGACCTTTGTTGAGTGAAAGGATACCGGTGGGAGTATTCTGTTCATCGAAAAATCTGTCAATTTCCTTCATGCTTTCAAGTGTGTAGTCGGCTTTGTAGCCGGAAGAGTTAAGTGACCGGATGACCCATTCGCAGGATGCTTTGATGTCATGTTCGAGGGAGGTATTATTGTTTGGGGGATTGTTTGTTTGAGGCATAGTAAAGCGCCTTTATGATTGTTTTTATTTGGACGATAATTCGGTGGTAATAGAAATCTGGTAATGGCTGTGAAAATCTGCGGACCTCCACGTTATATACTTCATCAAGAATCCTGTCGAAAGATGAAATCAGTACGTTATTCTTTAGTTCGGAGAATTTTTCTGAAGATTCAATACTTACAAATTTCTTGTCCTTATTTAATGACAGGTATAGAATATCATTATTTTCTATACTGCGTATTTCAAAGTACTTTGCAAGAATATAACTGTGAGTTGAAATAAATATCTGAATTTCATTGCGTTGCAGTTCAAGAAGAGTTTCGACTATTACCGGAATATGCTCAGGATTAATATTGGCCTCCGTTTCATCCCAGAAAAGTTAATCATAATACCAACCTCATGAGCTAATAATTTAATTTATTCATAATATCACATTTTACATCAGGCAATCAACCCTGTATCACTAATTTCTGAATTCGAAGATTTCACTTAATAATCAATAGGTGGATTTTGGAAAGATGTCATCTATTTGGTTTTATTCCTTGGCGATTCTTCTAAAATTACTGATTTTCACTCTCCAAATCATCCGAATCCTCACGAATAAATTCTGTTGCAATAAACATTCCCTTTATTTTTTGTTCTTCCTGAAACTTTGATAATCTTCCGCTCAGTCTGGAATCACGTGATTCTTTTGAAAGCAAATCATATGGAAGATATGCGTTATGATTCTTTTCAAACTCTGATTTCAGCATTATATTAGAAACTAATTTCAATGATGACTTTTCCATAATCATTTACCTCGTACTTGTATCCAAACCAAAACAAAGCTGATATATTTCCTCTACTTTTTCACATGAGTATATAACATCATAGTTATTTTTCATTTTACTATGTGCTTTAATTGTAAGAACAATATCATTATCAATAGATCCGCTCACTTCAATATCATCCCCGAATCTATAGTCACCCAACGTCGGAACGTTCATTACGCATAATGTTTTACCGGGTTCCTGTCCTATTCCTTCATCAATTATTACCTTTGCTCTTTTTTTTCGTTGATCAACACATGTAAATACTTCGGAATTTTTAGCAGGTTTTGTTTCTGATGCTATTGGCTGACCTTCTTCAAACATAGCCCAGTATGAATTATCTGATAAAACTATACGAATCTCTTTTGTAAGGAATGGGAGCCATCCCATTTCTGATATTACTGCAGCTCCTTGAGCGATAACAAGATTTGAATCTTTCGCTTTCTTTACTCTTCCGCCAAATTTATCTGTTAAACGTTTTTGAATGGCTGGAATTTCGCATGTTCCGCCAGTAAGTAACGAAACATTTATATCAGCTGCATTTATTTTTGCAATAGACAGTGCCTCATCGATTTTATTGCAAGCTGAATCAAGTATATCTTTTATCCAGCTTTCGAATAAATCTCTTGTTATTTCATATCTAATATCTTCACCAATGCCGGTTACAGCATTTAACAGGAAAGTAGAAGACTCTTTACTTGACAACTCGATTTTACAGCGTTCAGCTATTGAAATAATTCTTCTCCATTTCTTTTTTCGCTTTTTTTCAAGATCTTCTAAGGAGTATTTTTCAGAATACTTATTGATAAAATCATTCCAAACATTCTGAGCAATTATCTCATCAAATTTATCACCGGCCATCCCTGTCAATTCGGCTGTTCCCTGTTCAAGCATCTTTCCGTTTTTTATTTTTACAACTGTAATATCAAGCGTTCCTCCGCCAAAATCAAAGACAAGAAAGTTCTGATTATTCATATCCTGTATAAGATTCATAACTTCATCAGCCGATGAATGATTTTCAGTAAATAAATACCCAACTACAGCAGCAAAAGGTTCGTGAATAAAAGTTTTTACCTCTATTCCTGCATCGTTCGCACTTTTTCTAAGTGTTCTTCTTGCTTTTCCGGAAAAATTAATCGGAACAGTAAAAACTGCTGTAGCCATATCTACATGAGCATCTAAAGCGTTGGCCTCATCAACAGCCTGACTCTTAAGATTTTTCAGAATAAAAGAAGCTATCTCATACGGTTCCTTTTTCTCTCCAAATACATAAACATTTTCTTCAGTACCAATTTTACTTTTTATTGAACGTTCATATTGATATCCGTCAACATCAGCATATTTCGACATTTTTTCTCTGGCTTTTGAGCCAACAACTACTTGACCATCATGAAATTCAATTGTTGAGGATATTGGTGATGGTTTACCGTTTTCATAATTAAAATATGTAAATTCATGTTTTTTCTTATCATAAGCAACTGCTACCGAATTTGTAGTTCCAAAATCAATTCCTACATTAGCCATTATTCATTCCCCATCTCATCCATAATATTTCTCATTCTATCAAGTCTTTCTTGTATCGCATCTCTAGCCTGTTCAGAAACATAATCAAGAATATCTTCTATGCCTTCTAATTCAAGGCCAAGAATATTTTTATATTTTCCGGCTATACCTTCTTTTATCGATTTGGTCTGCATTTCAAAACGATTATTTTCAAATTTCAGTCTGTCTTCAGCATTCTGCCTTTCAGTTTCGTATTCTTCTGCTTTATTTTTTTCATGAGATATTTCCGTATTAAGAGCATCTATTTCTGAATTTAAGTCTTCTATTTTTTTCTTATTTATATTAAGTGTATCCTTTATTTTTGTATTCTCATATTTCAGTTCATCATTCTCTTTTTTAAGATCTTTACAATTTTTCTTATAATCTGAATAAAGATAGTATAACGAAGCCAAATCAGATGAATAATTATTGGACAGCAAAGCCCTTGGAACGCATTGACCAACCGATTTCTCTGCTGATTTTTCAGGACTTATTAAATAATGTTCTATAAAAGCTCTTTCCATCATTACAAATAATATCACACTATTTGATAAAGATTTTTGATTGTTTATAATTAAAATAGAAAGATATAGATAACTAACAATTTTTATATCATTATTTTTCTCCTTGCCTTCTTTAACTGATTTATTTTTATTATCTACACATTCAAAAAAATAAGATAAGCTTTCAGGAACCGAGTCTTTCAAATGTATTATTTCATCAAAATCCGTCATATCTGATTTTTCATAACCAATAATATTTAACTTTTCAATACATTCATTCAGTATATAAGCAAAAATATGTTGATTTGATATACCCTTGGAATTCATATCAGCAAAAATATGAAGCAATACTTTCATTTCACTTTCAGGAAAAGAAGTACAGATTTTGTTAAGAAGTACAATCAAATCATCGGGAGTTGATTTTTGCTTTTGCATTTTTAAATATAATTCAACAGAAGATTTTACCGATGATTTAACTGAACCGCTTTCAATTGATTTTTTTAATTTATCTATCTCATCAAGAGCATTTTTTAAAGATATCGGTTCATCCTTCTTTTCTGTTTTTTTCTTTTTGGCTTGTGTCTTCTCATTATTGAGTATTTCTTTTGGTTTATTTTGGT
Source organism: Oscillospiraceae bacterium (assembly GCA_045643005.1). Lineage (GTDB taxonomy): Bacteria > Bacillota > Clostridia > Oscillospirales > Ruminococcaceae > HUN007. The sequence continues at coordinate 27,416 of JAZUJY010000073.1, forward strand.
CGATGCTTTTTTTGGATTCTTCAGTTTTGATTTTAGAATTTGATACTTCTTGGTTTTCTGATTTGTTATCCATACTATTTACCTCATTATTTCGTAAATTTAAATCCATCACTGATGATTTCTTTTCTATAAAAGTTTGCCTCTGACTTCTTTCCCTCAATCATTTTCATTCTTGATTTCAGTAAGTAAACTTTATCAGCCAGATTGTCGTCATTAATAGTCTTTTCATCATGTGATGTCAAAAATCTATTAACTTCATCATATTCTTTTTTTTGGAAGCATACTATTGCATCAAATACATTCAGAAGTTCATCTTCTATATATAAATGCCTAACATTATCAGATAACATCTCCATATCATCTGATGGTTTATCTTCAAAGAAATCACATATCATATTAAAATCATCATATGTTTCATACTGATTACAAAGAGATTTCAGTACATGCACCCAGTTTAACCTGAATGCATTTATCTTCTGAATACAAAGTCCGAGTGAATTGACAGGAATAAATTTGCTTAAAATACTGTTTGCCTCATTATATCTGTCATTTTTCTCTTTTCCATTTGCCTGACAAGCAACAAAATAATTAAAAATACCTTCTAGATAATATTTTTCTGCTGGGTTCAGATCGTCGTCTTTATTGATATTCATTGACAGCAGGCTTCCTTTTCTCAACATACTATCCCAGGCATTAATATATTCTGATAATAAATCCTGATTTACAGCATGAAGAGAATATCTTTTTATTGAAACATTAATATTACCAACTGTTAAAACACATTGTCCTTCTTTAAAGAATTGTTTTGATATGCTATCAGTAATATCAAGAATACCATATTCATCTATAGATGATAAGCAATTCTTTCCGTCCAACAAAACATTATCATTAAAACCAAACAAATGAACTATTGCCGATTTAATGTCAGAAACATATACACAATCTTTCGCAACCATTCCGTTTACAAACACCACTGGGTGATCAATATTGTGCGTTAATTTTATATGAGAAAATAAACTATTTTTATTATCAAAATTTTCTTGACAATAAGGACATTTTAGTAATCTGATAAAATCTTTTTTTGATTTTAATACTGTTTTAGAAAATAACCTTTCACATACAATATTGAAATCATCTTCATGATATTTGGCATACCCCATAATAATTACTCCTATTTACAAATAATAAATTATCCAAATATTGCTTTATAACCTTGATTCGAGTTCTTTCCTTTAAAATAGCGATAGCCATCTCAAAAGAGGTAGCTGTTACTATTGAAAATCAAGCTGCATAATTCACATATTTTCCTATTTCAGATAATGATTATTAGTTCATTGATTTTGTTTCTTAAATGATATGATTTACTATTTTTTAATCAATGTTATTTGTGCAGCTCCATGATTGACATTTCCTATGTATGTTCATTGAAGTATGATATTGTTATAACATCATATATATTTAATTATGATTTCGAATATTTATATCTATGAATAATATATTCATCTGAAATATTAACCTGAATCCGAAGATTTCAATTAATAATCAATAGGCAAATTAAAGGATGACATCATCGTGCGATGTTCTTTGCAAGACTCGAATTTTCAAATAGCTGAACTACCATACATAATTTACTTAGGGATATTAAATGTAGCTTTACTTACACGGATATTATACCATGTTTTCGACGTTTATGAAAGGTTATATGAATATAAGTTTTATGAATTCAGGTTAAATATATTTTGTATGACTATAATATTCCAAGAATTCATTGGCATATGAATCTAAGAAACGTTTTTTCTTTCAGCTAATAAATTTTATCTGTTATTGTTTTTTACAAATAAACTCCGACATCTTCCCATACCCAGTTATATACGCCTGTTTCTGAGCTCTTGTAAGTGCAACATACAGCAGACACTTCTCAGAAGTAAGTGTATCCTGCTCTGTAACTGAATCAGTGTGGTTTATTGCGGACTTCAAAGGTATTATATCCTCACAACATGAAGCTACAAACACATATTTAAATTCAAGACCTTTAACTCTGTGCATTGTGGCTATTCTTAATCCGTCAAGGGTTCTGTTGTCAAAGTTATTGCTCTTGATCTCGTAACATCTGAGTCCCATACCTGTCAGCTGACTCATGTATGTATCAATCATTTTGTGTGTTCGTGTTGTAATACAGATATCAGAAAGCGGAACACCTGATTCATAAAGTATTTTTACTTCATCATATATGAATTGAATTTCACTTCCGATATCTTTTGTGCACTTGATTAACGGATTTTCACCATGGGTAAGTGATTTGCAGTTGTCAGAAGTATCGGTTTCGCCGTCAAGATCATCAAAAGGAATGCCTTTTAAAATTGAGAATGCAAATTTATGTGTTTCGTCAGTAGTTCTGTAATTAATTCTGAGTTTACTGCTTCGTCCTTTTATATTTATACCGCATCTTGAAAGTGCTGATGTATTTCTGTAGATACGCTGATGAGAATCGCCAACAATAAAAATATCATTTTCGTGTTCAGCACCGGCAATTTTTCTGATAAGTGAAAATGCGGATGAACTGAAATCCTGTGCTTCATCAACTATGATATGTCTGTATCCTGAAATATTTGCTTTATTGTCAAGAAGCTGCTTGCACTCATACATTGCATAGTTTATGTCTCTTACTTCATGCTGCTTCATAAGTTTAAGAAAATTATCAAATACATTCCAGACAAGCATTTTTTTCTTTCGGTCAAGACGTGTGCCGCGTCCTGTTCTTGATGCTTTGATATATGCTTCTATAGAAAAAGCTTCCTGTGCAGTCACGACCTTTAACCATTCTTCTTCATAAAACTCAATGTTCAGGTCCAGTCCGTTATTTGCCATGGTTATCGCAGTTTCCATCAGATCATGAATATCGTTGTTGTATGAAATCTGATACTTATATCCATTTTCACGAAGAAATCTGATAACCCATGAATCAAGGTTTACAATTTCAATTTTTCGCATTTCTTCAGCGGAACATATTTTTTTCAGGTTTTCCTTGATATCTGAAGCTAGATTTGCAGTAAATGTTGTAAAAAGGATTCTGTCTTCATTAGAAATTTTTGAAGCAAGATATTTTGCCCTGTGCATGGCAACAACGGTTTTTCCGGTACCGGCACCGCCAAGTATTCTTGATGGTCCGTTATACTTTTTATTTACAATCTTTCTTTGTGTTGGGTGCAGGAAAATTCGCCACTTTTCAAGAGGAGCGGCCATTATCTTTTTAAGCTCATCCTCACCTTCTACAACTACAAAGGACTGCTTGTTTATATCAATGTTAAGTGCTTCTTCAAGACTTTCAGATACTTTTTCTGAAGTGTTTTCAGAGTATGCTTCAACGACTTCTTTTACATCAAGACCTTCAGCTATCCATGAAAGCGGTTCAATAACATCGTATGGGAGCGATACCTGATTCTTTTCAAATAATTCCGGCGTTTTTAATGATCTGACATAAGAACAAAGACATTCCGGAACACCAAGTGATATGAGTTCATTGTCTGATACATGGTCAAAGATTCCTTTTGTATCGGCAGAACTGTCATCAACTTCTTCCTGTACATCAAAAATCTGAATAGAACCGGTTACTTTATTGATTTCACAGCGTTTTCTTTTAGCCCACTCATAAGCTTCATCATGATGATCAATCCAGAGAATAAGATAAACGTTTGAAGATTCCTGTTTGAGAAGAATCCCTCTGTATGTATCATCTATACGCACTGAACAAAGGTTTTTGTCATATCCGTCTTTTATTTTCTCTATGTTTATTCCTAACGATTTTGAATTTGTTTTAAACTTATTTATAAAATCAGTTACTTTTTTCTGTGTTTGTCTTGTAAGTTTTGAAAAAGATGAAAGAAAATCTGATGATATAGCAATTTTTATTGAGTCATCCATTATTTGTTCCCTCCGTTCATCATTTCGTTAAGTTCCTCTGTATCTGCAATGATCTTCCATCCAAGCGATACAAGCAACTCTCTGTATTCTTCCTGCTCTTCGGTTATATATACAATCTTTGTATCAGACCATGCAAGTTCAGCTTCACCTATAACTCTGCCGGACTCATCTTCAAACTCGTAACCAACCTCAGGAACGGATATATTATTGTTCATTGCATATTCAGCTATTGCCTTGGTTTTATCATCAGAATATTTGAGAGTATCAAACACTTCATTCCACTCTGTCGAACAGGTATTTTTACTTTCAGATACAGCTGACACATTATTGTCTTCAGAATTTCGTAAAACTGTATAGGCTCGGTCATTTATCCCTCTCTCTGTTAAAAATGCAAATCCATTAAGAAACTGCATAATATTAGAGAACCTCAAAAATCCGTTCCATTCAGCTTCGTATTTATCAGTTCTTAAAGACTCAGTATCATTAAGAAGAGCATATACCACAGGACATGTAAATTTATTATCGATTGATGAATAAATAGTAAGATGTGAGTTTGTGTCCCTTGGAGTCCAAATTCCTCCTATATCAGAGGAATTGATAGAACTTGTAACCAGGTTTGAAAGTTCGTAAATCTTATTTTTCCATGCATACAACTCCGGTCGATTATTTAGCATATTTATGTTGGCAAGCGAACACACGATAGCTTCAGCGTGTGCCTTGAATATCTTTTCTGCGTTATCAAGCTCAAGATATAGACAAAGAAGTTCAAAGCTGCTTTTTTTATAAAGTGAAATAGCATCTACAGACTTCTTTGTCAGATAATTCTGATACATTCTATTTCCACTCGGCATCTGATTATAGTCGAGAACTTCTGTACAATAATCAGAAAGCGGCTGGAAAACTGACTGAACGTCCTTGTAGCTTAAAGACCACACAACATAGGTATTACTTCTGATTACTGACATCCTTTTAACTGTATCTTCAGATACGATGTCTTTGTGGAACGTAAAGCCATCTGTAAAAACAGCAACAGGCTTCTTAATGGTATCAAACAAAGGTCTGATTATGAAATCAGGTCTGCATTTTTCTGAAACACCATCATGAATATCAAGATCGACCTGTGGTTCTATCTCCCATGTAACATCATTTATTTTTAAAAGATACCCCTGTTTTCCGTTTATAAGAGTCTGGTTTACTGAAACAGTTCGTTTATCATTACTCATGTAAGGAAGAGCTTCAATAAATTTTTTCTCAAGTTCACTGTCAAAAAGTGAATTTGTTACTATATTTCCAAGTTTATCGATTTTCTTTATATTTTTCTTACCGCTTAATATTGATCTGAGTATACTTATAGCAGTGTTTCTTGATATACTTCCTATGCTGTTGCTCTGTGAGTAGGCATACAGACAATGATAACAGCCGTCCTTCTGATCATCGTCTTTGCATGAACAGTTTTCCATTACTGCAAGAGCTTTTTCAAATATTTCAACCAGTGAATTTTCATTTTGCAGGAGCTGTTTAAGATATCCTGTACCTCCGGGTACGGAATCATATATTACAAGATATTGTTTTCTGTAATCGGCATTTGCTACCGGAACTTCAGATATTGTTGCATGAAGATGTGATACGTTTCCAAAATATTCACGCATACCGAGCATGAAAGCAGCAACAAATGATTCTGTCTTTATTCTGCCGGAATCCATCGCAGTGGCCGGAATAAGAAGCCTGAGAATTTCAGTAGAAAATTCCCGGTACAGGAATAAACAATCTTCAAAAGCATCACCGGTAAAGTTTTCTTTTCTGGCTTTACATGTAAAAGTATGTTTGGGATCGCCGCCGGAAGGCTGAAGTTTTCCACAGTGTTTGCATATCCGGAAGCCTTTCCTTATATCTTCTATGCCGGATATCATAAGCTTCTCGCCTACCATATCCTTTTCGCCAAAATTAATTTCTCTTAGTGTTGCTTTTTTTACAAACTCATATCCAAACGGAAAATCATCATTATTCATCTCGTAAGCACTTGTGATGTCATGTTCCTCATCAACATCAACGAGAAGCTGCTTACAGAAAAACGTGCTTATTCTGTCTTCAGAATCATCACCGATCTGGCTTGCACTGTAATCCATATTTGAGTAAACCATCTGAACTTTTAGCATGGAACGTGCCTGCCCGCTGTCTGCCCAGGCCGGTGTTCCGCATTTTGGACAGCTTGCTGTATGAACTCCGGCAATATCTTCTTCAGCATGGGAGCAGTTAGGGCAAAGTCTCCATTTTACCGGTTTGGATGTAGCGATATCGACCTGATCTATAACGAGTTTTTTTCCATCAACATAAAAACTGTTGTTAGGTGCAAATTCGCTGATAGCTGCTGATGCAGAGCGGTCATATTCACTGACCATTTTTTCATATTTAGGTTTGCTGTCAGTTGAAGTATTTTCTTCCCGTCTTTTCAGAATAGCTTTCAGTTTGATACCTGCTTCAGGAAAAGCATAGTTTGGAAGCAGTCCTTCATCCGAAAGAAAATTAAATACATTTCTGTTATCTATGTGTTTAACAACTTCTATAAGAACAGCTTCTTCCCATTTGAGTTCCTTTATTTCTTCATCATATGATGAATCCTTTGGTTTGTTTTCAAGTTCCTTTATCATGCTTTGAAGAATTTCAATGTTTTTGTGTACAGAGTCTCTTTCATCACGAACGAGTTCAAAAGCATTTAAAATACGCAGGTACATAGGACTCTCCTTGATTCCGTCACCTTTTGCGAATTCTGTTAATTCGGCCTTTACTGTTGAAGATGAATCTTTTTCAAAGCTGTCAGAAAACATACTTATAAATGAATTCAGTCTTGAATTCAAATTATTCTTAACGTAATCCATAAAATTATACGGGAATATATCAACAGACCGGCTTTCAAGCTTGTCGATGCATGGTTTCATTGTTTTTGGAACTGCTGATTCAGAAAGACCGTTTTTAACCCAGCAGTCCATACAATATGCAACAAACTGCCTTTCAAGAACAGCAGAAGCTCTGAGGAAAATCTGCGGAGGAACAACTTCTCCTGCAATCATATCAAGCGGATCCTGATAAAAATACAGGTCATGAGGTTTTGCATTTGCTACAGCAAGTGTAAATGCATTTCCGTCCTTACGTCCTGCACGTCCGACTCTCTGGGCGTAGTTTGCCTGTGAAGGCGGCATACTGCAAAGTATAACTGATGAAAGGTCACCAATGTCGATACCCATTTCAAGTGTCGGTGTACATGATAAAACGTTAGGATCATAAAGTCTCTGTTCTTCACGGGCACGTTTGAAGTCCTTCTCAAGGTCTTCTCTGTCACTTCTTTCAAGCAGACCTGTATGTTCCTTTGCGTTGATTCTGACAAGATCACCGGCTGAAAACAGTCTGCCGTAATAGTCCGTTCTTTTTACTGTATCTTCGATCATTTTGCCATGACAGTTTTCATTGATACATGGTGCCTCTTTCCATACGGAAACATATTCTTTTGGGACGGTATGCCTTGTTTTGCAGTAAGAACAGCAGAAAAATGCAGAATCTGAGGTTATATATGTTTTTGATTTATTAATACCAAAAACTTCAATACCTTCTGAAGGCAGTTTGGAAATAAGGTTTTCTTTTATCAGTTCATCAAATACTACCTCGGATATATCTTCACTTGCAAGAATATTGTCCAGACAATCAGTACACCAGTTCTGAAATATTTTTGCATTTGTCGGATCTATATTTTTTAAATTGTTTTTTGTGTTATTATTTCGAAATACAAAACGCGGAGTGTTTCTTCCGCTTCGGAGTCCGGGCATCCAACTTGTATACTTTGAGGAAAGAAGGTAATTCTGAAAACCATTTTTTACAAAGCCGTAGAATGCCTCATCATCAAACGCACCATTTTTACGCATGATATCGAGTATGCCAATAACCATTTTTCTTGTTTTATCAACAGTAACTTTTGATATTGCATATTCATTTATTAAACGTTCATTTATTCTCTGAGCTGCTGTTTCAACTGAATCCATATTATAACTCAGTACAGAACAACCGGATTTGACAAGTGTTCGGCCTATGTTGCTTGTAAGTCCGTATTCAAGCATGATTTCATATGCAAGTCGTTTTTCTGTTCTGTATGTAAGTGTATTGAATTCTTTATCATATGTTATCTGACGATTTTTTACCATATTCTCATAAGCTCTCATCCATGTCATGTTCGGAGGAGTGAAGAAGCTGGCGAATTCTTCATCAGAAAGTCTGCTGTGCCAGTATGCAATAAAGCTTTTTTCAAAGGAATCGAGCGGCATATTGTTTCCTGAATCATTGACAAACTGCTGTACCGCTCCTCTGAATCCGAACTTCCACGTTCTTGAATTAAAGAAACCGGCTCTGTGTGCAGCATCCTGAACATTATCAGAGAAAGTAAGAGTTTTTTTGTCATCATTAAACTTTGATGAAAACATCTGTGATATACTTGCACTTATCGCTGTAGCGCTTCTCAGACCAATGAGGTTAAGGCCTCGCTTGCTTTTACAGAAAGGACAGACATACTGTCTGCTGTCTTTTTTACTGTTGGAAGTAAGCATATTCGGAATCTGAACATTGATAAGATTTGTTTCTCCACATTCATCACATTCAGAAGCACCATCATCAAACTTAACCTGAAGACAGTTAGGACATAGTTTTCCCTTTGCGGAGAAGCTGATTATATCACTTTCTGATTCATATGGAAAAAGTCCTGTTACAGCACGGTCAAAATGAAAGAAACTGTTATAAAAGGCTTTGAGATCATTCAGTGTTACGTTGTGTCTTTCGTTAAGGTACGAAACCCATCCGGTCGCACCGCAGTCACGACAGTTTATTACAGGCAGATACTGTTTCTTCTGATGTCTGTTGAGATCATTTTCAATAGCATAATTGACGTTGTCAGGTGATACTTTACCAAGAAGTCTTCTCTGTTCCTTAATCCACAGCTGAACATGAACATCAAGAAACGGACGCAGATTTCCTTCTGAGTCTGTTCTTGCCCATGATATAAGCGCAACCATTGATTCTATAAGTATATTTGCTTCATCAGCTGATATTTCGTTAAGTTCTGAAAAACCTGATTTCAGTTCTTCGATAATATATCCTGTCTGGCAGAATGAGCTGTTTACAGAAGCTATGAGAGACTGGAAAAATATATGTTTTGGAAGTGTTTTTGACAATTCAATTTTTCCGGAATCTTCGGTATAGTCATCAGCAAAATCAGGAAACCATGATGTAACGGCAGTTTTTATATATTTTGCGGCATCATCTTCGTCAATAGCTGTTTTGAGTTCGAAAATATCATTACGGTCCGGGATATTATATTCGGATGTTTCTGTATTTTCAAGAAATTCCGAATATGAAAGCCTGTCTTCTGTTATTATTGCAGTTTCTTCATCAAAAGGTTCTCCAAATATTTCTGAAGCATATTTCAGAATAGTATCTGCACTTTCCTTGGATCCCATTGTAGCAGATGTACCTACACAGCATAAGTGTCCGTTCTGAATTCCGAGTCGGTTTTTCAGACGCCGAAGAAGACATGCAAGGTCGGTTCCCTGCGCTCCATCAAAAGTATGCAGTTCGTCTACGGCAATATATTTAAGTGTTTCAGAGGTATTATTTTTCCACAGCTGGGCATCCTTTGGACGTACAAGGAGATAATCGAGCATTTTATAGTTTGTAAGAAGAATATCGGGTGGATTTTGAAGCATGGTATCCTTGTCAGTTATTATCCCCTCCTGTGCCATAACGACATTTGCATTTTTGGAATGACCTCCGACATACATACCGGCGGTAACATTTCCTTTGAGTTCAGGGCTGTTGTATATAAGTTCAGCTATACGTTTTGCCTGATCACTGGCAAGTGCGTTCATAGGATAAATGATTAACGCTTTTATTCCTTTTTCAAAACGATGCTGATAACAGTATTCAAGTATCGGATACAGAAAACATTCTGTTTTACCGGAACCTGTTCCTGTTGCAATTATTGTTGATACGCCATCATTACCTGTAAGACGCTCAAAGGCTTTAGCCTGATGAACATACGGTGCGTACTTTGAATGAATCGACTCAAAGAAATTGTTTTCTCCGGTATATGTTCTAAACGGCATTCTTACTGTAAAGTATGGTTCGTGATATATTGCATCCTTTGTGTTTATGAAATTCTTTATAGAATCTCGAAAAGGCGCATTTGTCATAGGAAACGTTGTTTCTATGTACTCTTCAATTCCGGTCTGAAGCTGTCTTGCAAGTATTGACGGCAGCATGCGAGTTTCCTCCCTATATTGAATATTAGCCCGAATGAACCTTGTTTAAAAATTCTCATAAAGCGGGTTAAATCAAGGTTCACAAGTGGCGTATTTATGTCATTTGAAAATCTTAACAATAATTTTTGACCTGATTTATTCTTAAATTAGCAAACCCTTTTCCAGTTCCTCAATAGTAGGCATAGTACCTTTGAAATCATCCGGAATCAGTGAGTTCAATTCATATTCAGATATGCCAATCGGTTCAGTAGAAGTTTCAACTGCATATTTTGCAAGAATGTTATCTTTGGTTTTGCAAATCAGCAAACCTATTGTCGGTGTATCTTCTGCGCCTTTTAATCCATGATTTACAGCAGAAACATACGTTGCTGTCTGAGATATAAATCCTGGTTCAAAATCTACTACTTTAACTTCAACTACAACATAACAATGTCTTTTTATATTGTAGAAAAGCATATCTATAAATTGTTCTGTATTGCCAACCTGAAGACGGTATTCTCGTCCAACAAATGCAAATCCTGTTCCCAATTCCATAAGAAAGTTTTGAACATTGTCCATTAATGCATCTTTTAATTCTTTTTCATCATAATTCTCACGAATTGAGATGAAATCAAAATTATACGGATCCTTTGTCATTTCCTGAGCAAGATCACTTTTTCCCTCTGGTAAAGTGTATTTAAAATTTGTTATAGCCTGACCTTGTCTTTCATAAAGACTGGTATCCAGAAAATTCAAAAGCAGAGCACGCGACCAGTTATTTTCAATTACTTTATCAACAAAGAAATTAAATTTCTCTGTATTTCCATGGCATTTATCAATTAAAAGTTTTATATGTCCCCATGGAATCATGAAAACTCTGTTTTCAACCATTTTAAATTGTTCCTCAACTTGAGGAACAATTTTACCAGCAATTTCAACGTTCTTAAATTCATTGTAAAACCGCATCATATAACGAAGATTTGAAGGCGAAAAACCTTTTGAATTAGGGATTAAATCTGTCAAATCTTTACTCATGTTTTCAAAAAATTTACTTCCCCAAATACTTTCACTATACTTTTCTGCAATATCTTTTCCTACAGACCAGTAAAACATCAGCATTTCATTATTCACTTTAACCGATGCCTTTATCTGGCTGTTACGATATCTTTCACAAAGTTCATAAATCCATTTTCTGTATTCATCATTGCAGCGTATTAGTTCACTCATTTTTTTCTCCTGTTCCATATATTTTATAGAAATGGATACATCACATTTCCTGATATTATTTTTTAAAAAGTGTTTATAAAACTGTTTAACTGTGCTATAATGTATATTAAAGAGATTAAGTTATCTCCACCTGCGGTGCGGGGTTGTGAATTTATTTCACAATAAGCTCGTCTGCCACGTGTAGAAAGAGATTCTGAAAACGTTATGCTTCGTGCATAGCGTTTTTTGCGTTTATATAGGCATCTATAACCCTGCATACACTATCAAAATCACTGTCTATATCAGAATTGTGTATGCGCATAACATTTATATCATACTGTTCTAATATTTCCGTTCTGTCAGCATCAAGTTCCATGCCTTCGGCGGTATAGTGCTGATTGCCATCAAGTTCGATAACAAGATTGGCTGACGGGCAGTAAAAATCTGCTATATAGTTTCCGATTATTCGCTGTTTATAGATATGTACAGGATAATCTTTAAGAAAATCATACCAGAGGTGCCGTTCGTGACGTGTCATTTCACGACGGAGTCGTCTGGCATTAGGTAATAAGTTTTTGTTTCTGTCTATGTGGGGCATTGTTTTCCTTTCGATTTTCTGTAGCTTTGTAATGGTTACTTGTGTTTGTTTATAACCTCTCAGTCAGCTTCGCTGACAGCTCTCCTTAAAAGGAGAGCCATATTTCGGGCTAAATTAATGAATAGGAGTATGTTTAATCTTAGCGCAGTAGATGCCTCTCCTTTTAAGGAGAGGTGCTGAACGAAGTGAAGCGGAGAGGTTATATTGCCAGTCTGAAGTTTTCTGACAAGTATTGATGGTAACATATTTTCCTCTCCCAAGATTTTTTATTAATCAGAAAAATGAAAGTTGCTCATATGTATTTGAAGTAGTTTGAGTATCTGTAAGTTTTTCTGCTTTTGTTATTTTTATAATCTTTGAAATGGTGTCTTTATCCTTAAACATTAGAATAGAATTATATAATTCTTTTGCCATATAAGCAGAACGACTTTCAACTTCTTTGTAATCAAAGTCTTTGCTTGAATATCTATCTACAAACGCCCTTGTAATAAAGAAATTAGACTTTTTGTAAACCTCCATCTTCTCATCGAAAGTTTTTCCAATGCATTGTTTATTAAGAGAATCTTCTAACGGTAGAAGATTTCCAATTATAGCACAATCTTCCCCTGATGAATCATCAAGAATGTGCTCTATAGTAAAATCTGAGCACTCTCCATTGGCATTCTTACTTTTTTCAAATATTTCAAGTATTATTTTAACTTTTTGCTTGAATTTATCATCAGCATAATAATTATCATGATGCGACCAGCCTATTAATTTAAATGAACTTATAAAGCTCTCAATTTTTGGCAATTTATTGCATAGCTTTTCGATTAATTCAGATAGTAATTCATCTGAATAATTTTCCTCTAATTCTTTTGCTTTTGAATTTATTATATTTGATATCTTGTTCGAAGTTTCTTCTCCAATAATGTTAAAACATACAAAGAAATTATAAAGAAAAATCAATATCTTTTTATAATTTTCTTCATTAATTTCAGAATTTGAATGTTTGTTTAATAGGCTAAGCAATAATGGTCTAAATTGTTCTTGGCGTCTGGATTTCAAAAATGAAAAAAGTTTATATTCCTCAAATGTACAATTTTTTTCGTCACCTTTATTACATGGAGATATTATCTTTGAATATAGATTGGATTTACTAAGAATATCTGCAAGTAATTCGGTTGTTTCTTTTCCTTTATATATTTTTTGAATAATTTTATAATCAGAATATCCATCGTATTCTTGGGAATTACCTTTATACTTATGAATTGTGTAATGACTAAAAAATCTATGAATACTTTTTCCCAGATTCTTCTCAATTATATCCCACTTTGATTTTACAATTTCTATTTCCGATTCGTCCTTTACACCTCTCATAATGTAATTTTTTAACAATTCATGATCTTCTAAAGCTGATCCCCTAGCATTTAGTATTTCAAAAATTGTATAAGCATCTTCTTCTTTTGTTGCAATAATATTTACATAAAGAATTTTATTAAGCAAAACATCTCTTAATCTTTTTAAATAATCAACTGGATCATCAGAAGTATCTCGTAATGTACTTTCAATATTACTAAGAAAAAAGTAAAAAGCATCTACTACATTGTCGTTTGATGCATTTAAAGAATTAACCTTTAAAAAATTACGTATTTCCTGATTCTTTAAAAAATCTGAAGGAGTTGCAATAATAGCATTGACAATGGATTCAAAAGCATAATTTGAATCTATTGTTACAATTAAATGATCTTTATTAGATAGGTCAGTTGCAATTAAATACTGCTTTAAACCATTGAACTCACTATCAGCATTATGCACCTTTAACCAAAACACAATACTAGTATAAACATTTTTAAATAACTTTACAAATCATTCCAAATGTGATATAATATATTTATAGGATATTCAGTAACATTTGGAGGATAAAAAGATGCCTAAAGCAATAACCGTTCTTGAACTTTCAGCAGATGAAAAAGA